>CALURR010000107.1 GCA_944323195.1 Candidatus Gastranaerophilales bacterium | reverse complement strand
ATGAATACCAAAAAGCATTATATGAAAAATCTATTTCTGATATTAACGCTCAAACAGAACAAATCCAAAAGAAAGACCAACAACTTGAATTAAGATTGGATCAACTGGACACTGAACAAAAAGCAATATCTACAGAAATGGAATCAGTAACAAAAGTTATTCAAGATAACGTTGAAAAAACATTCAACATATTTGGATAAAAAACTATTTTAGACGGGCTTTTGCCCGTCTTTTTATCATTCATTTATATTATTTTGTAGAAAAAATTAACCTTAGGGTTTATAATATTAAAAAAAGCTCCTTAATAAATTAAGGAGAAATAATGGTAAGTTAAACTTTTTTATTTTTCTTAGATGTAATCCAATAATGATACACCTTGCAGAACCATAGAGCCAATTTGATAACTCATTTGCAAAGAATTTTGTGCATTTGAAAGTTCTGTTGCAACTTTTATTATATCCAAATCTTCTAAATCAGATTTGTCTTCTGTTAAAGAAGTAATAGTTGAATCATTAATTGATTTAGTAGAATCCAATTTCGTAACCAGTGCTGAAACAGAGCCTTGAGCCTTAGTTACATTATTACTTGTATTATCCAATACTTTTAATTTATCTCTAATTGCGTCATAATCAAGACTATCCGCATTTAAAAGTTCATCCAACTCTTTCATTTGACTAAAGAAATTATTTACATCATCAGAACCCATAATATCTTCACCGACTACGTTATAAGTGAATGTAGTATCCTCAGATATTGTTAAATTTCTCTTACCGCCATCAGAAGGTGATCCTTGATAAACAATATTCCCATCAGCATCTTCACTATACGGCTTTGTTTCAGTATATGTTCCTGAAAAAATATAATTATCCATATATTTTGTATTCATTTTATCCATAACTGTTGCAACTCTTTCTTTAATCTCGGTTGCAATAGCCTTAGCTGATTCAGGAGTAGTTGTTCCATTTGAAGCTTCAACCACAAGAGAATTAATTGCAGTTATTTCATCTTGTATGTCGCCCAAAGTATCGTAAGCTAGTTCCATTTCATTTGTTGCTGCTTGAATATTACTTTGATACAAATTTAATTTAGATAGCTGTTCATCCAGTTTCAGAACTCTGGTTGCATCTATCGGATTTTCAGAAATTTTTGTAAAATTTTTGCCGGAAGCGATTTTACTTATAATATCAGAATAATTGTTATATGCTCCTGTCATAGAGCCTGTTGCAATACTTGTAACCGTTGAAGTTGCTATACGCATAATAAAAATCCTTTTTTATTTTATACCATATTAAGAACTACACCGAATAAATCATTAACTGTTGAGAATAATTTCGCTGAAGCCTCGTATGCTCTTTGAAATCTAATCATATCAGATAATTCTTCGTCAAGATTTACACCGATTAAATTGGTATAATTCATAGCGCTTGAATCTGCTATATCTTGATATGTTTCTGCCTTTGAAGCGATAGACGCCGCATCAAGTCCGTTTTTTGTAGCATTATTAATTAAAAATTGAGATAGTGTACAATTATTATTACCCCCGCCATAAGAGCAAATTTTAGCATTTTGCAAGGCAGTAATTTCAGTTGCATTATCAGAATTTCCTATTGCATTAACCCAAGATGGATCAATCGCACCGGTTTCATCCTTGAAATCATTTAAATCAATTCTTGCAGCACTAACCAAAAACGGGTTTTCGACAATATTTGCATTTACTTTTATATTTGATGCATCAATTGTACCTGAGCCATCAGAAGCAACAAACATAGGTTCTGTTGCTTTTTCTAAAATGGTATTTCCATCCGCATCTGTTGTTAAAGATGCTGCAAATGTATCACCATCATCATATGTTTGAATGCCGTTTAGAGCATTTGCAAAAGCTGTTGCAGCACTATTTAGTGCTTCTTTCATATCATTAACATTTGCAAAATTTTCGCCCGTTCCATTAAGAAAATCAATGTAAGCCTTCATTGAACCGGATTTAATCGCATCGTTAACTCCGTTTTCAATAACATACTTTTCATTTTCAGTTGATTTTAAGCTAAATTTAACGGCATTTTCAGCATCTTGAGGATCATACTGTGCATCTAGCGTATATTTTTGTTCACAACCTTGAACAACTGCAACATTTCCAATGTAAACGTTAACTGTTCCATTGGCATTTTTATCTGTTGTAACATTTATATAATTTGATAATTCTTCTAAAATACTATCAATTTGAGTTTGAGTGGAAGAACCTTGATTGTTTTTAATATGCGCTTCATTAGCGTCAGCTAAATTTTCCAACAAGGAATTAACAATATCAGTATTTGTTTGAACCGTATCAAAAGTATCTTGTTGCAAACTATCATATTTTTTAGAAACTTCATTAAATTTATCACACACATTTTGTGCGGCAAGAACATACTGTTGTCTTATAGACATATCTGTCGGATATTTTTCCAAATTAGCTGCTGCTGTATAAAATTCATTTAGAAGATTATTTAATCCGTTATCACCTAAATCATCTGCAATATCTTCCAATACTCCAAGAGCATCACTCAATGTATTATAGTACTGAGCATCTGAATTAGTTGAAATTTTATCCCGAAAAGCTCCATCATTGGCATAATCTGTTAGAGAAGATATAGAAGCGCCATTCATGCCCTTAATAGTAGAAATTACATTATTGCAATTTGTTGTATATTCATTTGTTTGAAAATCTACTCTTTGTTTTCTATACCCATCAACATTTACATTGGCAATGTTTTGAGAAACAACAGTCATAGCATACTGATTGTTTTTCAATGAACCTAAGGCAATATTCATACTTTGATTTAGCGACATAACAATAAATCCTTTTAATTATGCTTCTTCCGTGATTGACGATATATCTAAACTTTCGCTATTTTGGCAACCTTCTCCTTTTGAATTGTAAGAAGAATTTTCTTGTTGCGCTATATTTAAAATACCAGATAATATATTGTTTATAACATTAAGCGAATGTTTTATTAAGATTTCGTTATTTTCTTGTATAACTTTTATTTCTTGACCTAAAGCTTTGAGTTCTTTTTTTTGTTCATCTGTAAAGCTGTCTTTAGAATTAATTAAGTCAGATTTCTTAATTTGCTCACTTAATTCTATTGTCATTTCATCTGTTCTATTTAATTCATCAAGATCTTTTTTAATAATAGCTTGTTTTTTCTGAAGTAAAATTTCTTTTAACTTGCTATAAATTTCATATATCTCATTATAAGTCATTAAATTCCCCTATTAAGCAGAATAATCTGCTATTACACTCCTACCATACATTAGACCATAATTTATATCATCTATTGATAAATTTTCACCCATTTGATTAGCGTATTTTTGTATTTCTTCGACATCAATCTGACGTCCTTGTTTATCCATTGTCTGCTGTATATTTTGCTCATTAAGTAATGCTATATCTTCTTTTTTAAAATCTTCAACATTTGTTTCATTTGTTTCCATAGAGGCCTTAAAAGCTCTATTGGCACTGTTTAAATTTATTTTTGAAACAGAATTTATATTTATTGAAGATATTTGAGAATTATTATTAATATCCATTTTTAGCCTTTAACAGTCTTTTCTAATTGTGTATATAATTGCTTAGCTATACCTAAACTTGTATGAGGATTATTAGCTATGTTTCTTGCAATATCATTATACATAAATGATTTTAAGTTATCCAAATATTTAGATTCTTGAAACAAAGACCCCTCTTTATCAACTGTTTTGTCTAGCTCATGTAACATTTTTGCAACAAATATAGATTCAAACTCTTTTGAAACTTTCTCCAATTGTTCTTTTTCATTTTTTGACGTTCTTTTGATGTTATCAATTTCAGCTAAATCTGAACTATTTTGAAAATAACTTGCGCCAATTGAGTTTAAATAATTATCCATTATATCACCTCAATTTCTGCTTGCAGACTACCTGCTGATGATAGAGCCTGTAATATTGCAATTAAATCAAGAGGAGTAACGCCTATATTATTCAAAGCACTAACCAAATCAGACAAGCTTGAATTAGCCTCCATTTCAATTAAAGAGCCTTGTTTTTCGGTTATCTGAATAGCAGCATTTTGCTGAATTCCTGTTTGCCCTTGAGCAAATGGATTTGGCTGAACTATTTCATTTTGAGTTTGTATAGTAATTGTTATTCCGCCATGAGCAATAGCAGCAGGCATTAATTTTGTATTCCCTCCTATAACTATTGTTCCTGTTCTTTCATTTACAACTACTTTTGCTTTCTCTGAAATTGCTCCTACAACCTGATTTTCAATTAAAGATAAAAATGTTACTCTATCATTTCTATACTTTTGAGGAATAGTTACCCTAACAGCGCCTCCATCAATAGCTTGTGCGGGTGCAACTCTTGTTGAGATTGTTTTTGATATTCTGCTTGCCATTGTATAATCAGCTTTATCTAAAAGCAATGTCAAACTTGTTTCATCACCTATTGTAGATAAAATATCGCGTTCAATTATACCACCGTTTGGAACTCTGCCTGTTGTTGTAACACCTTTTGAAGCGCTTGAACCTCCCTGAGAAGCCCTAATTCCCCCAACTGTAACAGGACCTTGGGCAACAGCTACAATTTCACCGTTTGGCGCTCTTAATTGTGTTTGAACCAAAACACCGCCGGCTAAACTTTTAGCGTCCGCCATAGCTGAAACAGTAACATCAATTTTATCTCCTTCTTTTGCAAAAGGAGGAATATTGGCTGTAACAATAACAGCAGCCGATGTACCTTTTTGAATGTAGTTTGATTGGTCAATAACAGTACCTAATGCCAATAACATTTGTTGACTTGTCATTTGAGTATGACGAGAATTATCACCTGTATTTTGCAAACCGACTACAAGCCCATAACCCACCACTTGGTTTTCTCTGATTCCTTTGACATGGGTTATATCTTTTATTCTTAAAGTTTGCTCTGAAATCGCTTTAACTTCGCTAACAAAGCTAAAGAAAACCATAAGAATTAAAAATATTGCCGCTGTTATTTTTTTAATTTTCATTTTTATCATCCTATTTATTAGAATATCGTTCTTATTGTTCTGTTTAAGACACCTTCATTTTGACCACGTGAAACAGTACCAGCACCATTCATAGCAAATTGAAGATTAGCTACCTGACTTGAATAAATTTCTCCTGATTGATTAATCCATTTTGGATCAACTATTCCGGAAATAATTAAATCAAGCCTTTCATTTTGATTAACCAAACTTTTTTTGCCTTGAACCAACAAATTGCCATTTGGCAATACCTGAACAACTTGCGCCACAACTATATCAGACAATGTAAGACTTCTTGATAATTGAGTTTGACCTTGAACATCCAACGAACCGTCTGTTCCATCCAATGCGCCCTTTAATTTTGTTTTAAAAATTATATTAATGGCATTAGTAAAATTTTCAGCCAGAGAACTTGATTTTTGAGTATTATAAGCACCAGTATCAACCATATTAGGAGCTTCATCTATAACTATCGAAACCAAATCCCCAACTCCTCTTGCTCTTACAGATGAATACAGAGCTCTTGGCTCAATAACAGCATTTTGAGAAGCATTTAGAGAAAACAAACTCTCGGCATGCACTGATATTGCTGATAAAATTATTAAAGACACCATTAACTTTTTCATTTTATTATATCCTTACTAAAACCTCTGATGATGAATGTACTATTGCGTTGTATGTTTTATTATACGTATTTGTACGAACAGGAATTGCCTCTCCTATTGCACCTTCTTTCAAGGCTTTACCCTGCAATTTAATTTTTAAACCTTTATTTGATAAAAATACAACATCTACCATGGAATTTTTTACTACAACAGATTTTTCCTTGACTCCATTAGTCAAAATAATACTTCCTTTTGGAAAATTTCTTTTTGCAATAGAGTTTGAAATATAAGAACCGTAAGTGTTATCTAAAAATCTTGAAATTTCTTTTTTGGCTATAATTGTATTTCTATTATTTATCTCACCATTAAAAGGAATTTGCTCATTTGCGACTAAAACATCTTTATAAACAAGCGTTTGAACATTTATATTGAAAATTTTAACAACATTATTAAACCCATCTTTTACAATAACCCTTTTATATGAATTAGGATTAAATGTTGTTTGTTGAGAAATTACTTCAACCTTTGGAATTGAATTGTCTTTTGTTATAATATTTTCCCTTGGAACACCTTGGATATTTATTTTAATTTCAGCATTGTATGATGACAAAGTCTTTTTTGCTTCATTTAAAGCTTTTGTTTTTATTATTGAATTTAAATTATCATAAGTTAAACAATAGCAAAAAGCACTCTGTGTCGTTAAGATAAGAGTTAAAAATAATATTAAATTTTTAAACATCTTTTTCATACTTTATCTTCAATCTATACTATTTGATTTGTTTGCTGTAAAATATTTGATCCTGCTGTGATTACTTTTGAATTTGATTCATAGGCTCTTTCTGTTTTGATTAGACCAATTAACTCTTCAACAGTTTGAACATTTGACCCTTCAATAAAACACTGTTCAATTGTTCCATAACCCTCTTCACCCGCTGTACCTTGTAATGGCGTTCCGGAAGCTTGTGTTTCACGGTATAGATTATGACCAATAGCCAATAATCCTGAAGGGTTTTGAAATTTAACAAGTTGAATTTGCCCCAGTTGGGTTTGTTCAGAGTTTGTTCCGGTTGTACAAGAAACAATCCCTGCTTGAGAAACAGAAATGTCTTTAGCATTAACAGGAATTGTAATAGGCGGTTGCAATTGATAGCCATCTGATGTTACCAAAGAACCATTTGAATCCATTTGCCAAGAGCCATCACGAGTATAAGCAATTGAACCATCATCAAGAGTAATTTGAAAGAATCCGTCACCGGCTATTGCCATATCAAGCTGTCTGTCCGTTGATTGAAGCGTTCCTGATGTAAAAATTCTTGTTGTAGCAGCAGTTTTAACACCTAAGCCAACCTCCAAACCAACCGGCTGATATGTACCTTGACCCATTTGAGCCCCCGGAGTTCTATGAACTTGCGACAATAAATCTTGAAACTCGGCTCTAACTTTTTTATATCCATAAGTAGATAAGTTAGCAATATTGTTTGAAATAATATCTAAATTATTTTGTTGTGCAATCATCCCTGTTGCTGCAGTTGTAAGCGCTCTAAGCATTCTATCCTCTTTCTATCGTGAAATATTTCCTAAACTGATGGCCTGCGATACTGTGTCACTTTGAGTTTTTAAAATTTTACTCATCGATTCATAGCCTCTTGATACATTAATTGAATTTAACATTTCTTGTATTGTATTAGCATTTGACATTTCAACCATACCTTGTTGAATATTATATGTTCCGTCTGCCATAGTATAAAGACCAGCATCTTTACCATATATCGGAAGAAATTTACCTTCTCCTATAGCTGAAACATTTGTTTTATCCATAAAATCACACACTTGAATTTTTTGCAGTGTTGCTCGATACATCGGGTTATTTATCTCAATTAAACCGTTTTCTCCGATAATTAAATCTTTTTGAATATCCAATCTATTCATTTCCCTTAAATTATCAGCATCAGGATTTCTTGTAATTCTAATCCTACGATTTTGAACATCCATAACATAATCACCTTCTTTATTTACAAGATAATTATCAGACGTAAGAGCAAAATTACCTGTTCTTTGATAATAATAATTTCTCTCATCATAAGGAGCATCATCAGGAATATCACCATAGCGCACCTTAAAAAAGCCATTGCCTTGAAAAGCTAAATCTAATTTGTTAGCTGATTCTTGTAATCCGCCTTGAGAAAAATCAATATAAGTTCTATCAGCTCTTGTGCCATTACTTAACAAACCGACATTTTTATATAAATTATTTGCATCTTTTGCTTGAACCTGTGATTTCATTACATCCTGAAATGTTATATTTGTTCTTTTAAAGCCTGCCGTTGTAACGTTTGCAAGGTTGTGCGCTGTTACATCTTCAAAATCAATCAAGGCTTGCATGCCTTTTGCAACAGCTCCAATTCCTCTAGTTATCATATTTTTGCCTCCTTAAGTTTTTCATAAGTAGACATTATTGATTTAACATAATTTTGCGTTTCTTTATAAGGAGGAATTCCGCCATATCTTTTAACAGCATTAGGTCCGGCGTTATATGCTGCAAGAGCTAATTTTTCATCATTATTAAATCTATCCATCAAACCTTTAATATACTTAACCCCGCCTTCAATATTTTCCCAAGGATTATATGCGTCAACAACTCCAAGACTTTTTGCAGTGGAGGGCATTAATTGCATTAAACCCATTGCTCCTTTTTTGCTTGTAGCTTTTGGATTAAAGCCTGATTCTTGTTTAATCATTGCTTTTATAAAATCACCATCAATATCATATTTTTGAGCAAATGTTTCTATGATTTCATCAATATTTGCCTTTTGACTCATTAGGTCCACTTTTGATTTTAAATCAACACTTTCTTTTTTATTTGCTTCAATTTTTTTAGTATATTCATCAATCGGTCCAAGTTCAATTTCATCAATCGATTTTTCTTCTTTTTTGGCATTTTCTTTAATTTTTCCATCCAAAACAGATTGAAAATTACTCTTTTCAACATTTGCCAAATTGTTATTATTTAATGAATTAACCTGACCCATAACATTTTCTAAAGCCTGAAAATTACTTTCAATAGCATTTAATCTTGCAAGCGTCAAATTAAGGCTGGAAGATATGCCTTGTGTCATCCTTACTAATTCTACCTCTTACCATTATCTAGTTTTTGTGAAATATAAACCTTCACATCAATAATATAGACTAATTTTACCTAAAAGCTCATCAATCAAAAGGTGGAATTTAATAAAAAAACTAAACCCTAAGGTTTAGTTTTAAAAATATTTATAAATATTATTTTTAATATTTAACCAAAGATACAACTTTAATATCGTTTGGAAGTTTTTTTCTGCCTTCTAAATCTTCTAATTCAATTACAAAAGCAATTCCAACAGGTTCTGCTACTTGAGATACTAATTTTATTGCAGCTTGAGCAGTTCCGCCTGTCGCCAATAAATCATCAACAACGAGAACTCTATCACCCTTTTTTAAAGCGTCTTTGTGCATTTCGATTTTATCTGTACCATATTCAAG
>CALURR010000106.1 GCA_944323195.1 Candidatus Gastranaerophilales bacterium | reverse complement strand
CACCACTATTCAAGTAGTAATTGTAAGCATAGGAAGAACCATTAACAGTACCACTCCACACATCGTACGGGTTGCACCAATTACCGTACGACCCTGGGCAACTACCCGTACCGTTACACTGAGCTGAAGAGTAACCTGAACGGTTGTCGCAAAGTTGTAGACCATTAATGCCTTTACCTTTAGAGTTATTTGCCCAATTAGACATTTCAGATGTTGTCGCTAAGCGCCAAGTTTTACCACCCGCATTAAAATTCTTACAAATATAATCAGCAGCATACCAGTCACAAACGGTTCTTGTACAACCACTGTAACCACCGCCATTAGCATTGTCGCAGCTACCTGCTGTTTTACCTTTCCAACAACACTTATTTGAGCTTGAAGCATTGCAAGTTTGACCGGTGCTTACAACCTTAACCCCACTTGGAATAGTTAAAGCACTGCTATCACCCATATTTCTTCTTGTTATACAAAGATTTCCAATTTGCATAAAATCGCTACCGGAACAAGAAAACTCAGGCTCACAAGCACTTGAAGAAGACGGATTATCAGATAACTTATAATCAGTATCGCAAGATAAACATTCTTTAGCATTGCAACTTGTACAATATTCTCCATACTTTTCCTTACAATCAGTACAAGTACATTTGTTTCCAATGTCAAGATATTGTCCATATGGACAAGTATTACTGCACGTTACACAAGAACTTGTTGAACAAGATTCGCAATATTGACCAAATTTGATTTTACAATTTGAAGCGTGTTTAGCAACACAACGAACAGATAAAGCTGACTGCGTTGAAAGATTGACTAAATTCCACACTCCTTTATTTAAATTATACACATCACTATTTGAACCACCTATACTATTCCAAACAGCATAAATGTTACAAGCGTTGTTATATGCGCCAACACAAGATGATGATGAAGCGCATTGAGGAGATAAATACCCTGAAAGACTATCACACAATTGAAGTCCATTTGCACCAACATCAATTGAATTAATATCCCAGTTTGCCATCTCAGAATCAGTTGCCAATCTCCAAGATAATCCTGCATAATTATAATTTTTACATATTTCATTTGCAGCCGACCAATTGCAAACTGTCCTATTGCATCCTGAATAATTTCCATTATTTTCATTACAAGACGACTGATTTGCAGTATTACCGCTCCAACAACATTTTTCGCTTGTTGTATTGCATTCAGTTCCCGCACTTACATTATTAATCGAATCAGGAATAGATAAAATACCACTATCACCCATATTTTTAGCAGTTACACACAAATCATCAATTTGCATAAAATCAGGGCTGGGACATGTGAAACTTGTACAAGGATTATTAGAATCAGGATCAACCATCACATAGCCGCTTGCACAACTTGTGCACTCAGAAGAATTACATTTTGCACAATTATTAAATTTAGTTGAACAATATACACATTGCTGATTTTCATCCAAATATTGTCCATCAGGACAAGTCAAACATTTATTTGCATTACAAACATGACAATCAGATCCATATTTTTCAGAACACTTTTTACAACTGCAAGTCTTATCATCCTTATACTCATCAGCCGCACAAGAAAGACCTGTGCAAGCTATACAAAAATTGCTTGTACAAAGCGTACAATTTGATGTGAATTGAGAACATTCAGTTGTGATATCAGATACGGCACCGCCGCCGCCAAAAACTCCAGACGAGAACTTTTTAGTGATTAGTGGAGTGAAAGCTGCAGTTATACAGCTAATCACAATCAGACTAATCAATAGCTCGATTAGGGAAAACCCAAAAATCTTCTTCATAATACTCTTACTTAAAACATCCTTTATTTAAAACATAATTTATTTAAAATTTACCATATTTAACAAAGAATTTCAATATTAAATACAGAAAAATTAATATAATTTATGTTTTAAATACGGTTTATATCTATAATAAATCTTATTATCTTCTAGAAAAAGGAGGATAAATGAACATAAAAAAAGATTTTGGTCTAAGAATAAAAGAACTTAGAACCAAAAAAGGCATCACACAATACCAACTGGCAGAACAAGTTGGTATTGATCCAAAACATATGAGTCACATTGAAACAGGAAGAAGTTTTCCTAAAGCAGACTTAATAGAAAGATTTGCAAATGTCTTAAATGTTGAATATATGGAATTTTTCAAAACTCAACATTTTCAAAGTAGAACATACATATTAAATAAAATCAACGGCATCTTAAAAAGCGCCTCAGATAAAGACTTAAACAGAATACTAAAATTAGTATTGTGTTTTATGAACTAAAAACGGAATTAAGATTTTATTTTATTTCAATACTGCCTTTTGTCTGGATTTCAGTTTCAAGTTTTTCTATAAATTCGTCAATTGACATCTCACCAAGCTGTCCAACTCCACGTTTTCTTATCGCAACTTTTTGAGATTCAACTTCTTTATCACCTGCAACAAGGACATAAGGCACCTTTTTGTTTTGCAAATAATCTCTGATTTTATAGTTCATTGATTCTGACTTATCTTCAAAAATTACTCTTATTCCTTTTTGTCTTAATTTTTTATAAATTTCTTCCATGTATTCATTGTGTCTATCTGCGATAGGTACTAATGCAACCTGATGAGGTGCAAGCCAAGCAGGGAAAGCTCCGGCATAATGTTCGATTAAAATACCATGAAATCTCTCCATTGAACCAAAAATAACCCTGTGAAGCATAACAGGTGTTTTTAGAACACCATCTTTATCTTGATATTTTATATCAAATCTTTCAGGTAAATTAAAATCTAGTTGAATAGTTGCACATTGCCAAGTTCTCTTCAGTGCATCTTTAACCTTAAAATCAATCTTTGGACCATAAAAAGCGCCATCGCCTTCATTGATTTCATATTTCATACCACGTTTATCCATGGCTTCTTTTAATCCGGCTTCTGCTAACTCCCAGTTTTTAATATCACCAACAAAACTTTCAGGGCGAGTTGATAATTCTACCTCGAAGGTCATATTAAAGATTTTCATAGTATCTGAAACAAAATCTATAATATTATTTATTTCATCAACCAATTGTTCAGGCGTACAGAAAATATGAGCATCATCTTGAGTAAAGCCTTGTACACGAGTCAAACCGGATAATGCTCCTGATTTTTCACGTCTATACACAGTACCTAATTCAGCCATTCTCAAAGGCAAATCACGATAAGAATGTCTTTGAGATTGATAAATTAAAATATGAAATGGACAATTCATTGGTTTTACAATGTATTGCTCGTCTGAATCATCTTCTTTTTGAATAAAGAACATATTTTCCTTATAGTGGTCAATATGACCTGATAATTCCCAAAGCTTTGATTTAGCAAGTTGAGGAGTTTGAACAATTACGTAATCTCTTTTTCTATGTTCTTCTCTCCAATAATTTTCAATTTGCTCTCTAACGGTATATAAATTAGGATGCCACAAAACAAGACCACCGCCAATTTCATCTCTAACAGAGAATAAATCCAGCTGCGAACCAAGCTTTCTATGGTCACGTCTTTTTGATTCTTCTAATTGTTTAATATACTCATCAAGTTCTTCTTTTGTTAAAAATGCAGTAGCATAAATTCTTTGAAGCATTTTATTTTTTTCATCGCCTCTCCAATATGCACCGGCTACAGACATTAATTTAAATGCTTTAATCTCTTTAGTAGATTCAATATGAGGACCTGAGCACAAATCGTTAAATAAAACATTCCCATCTTTATCTTTTGTTAAATATAAAGTAGGGTTATCATTTTTATGTTCTTCTAAAAGTTCAGCTTTATAAATTTCACCCTCTTTTTTAAATTCAGCAATCTGCGCTTCAACATCAGGAATAGTATATTTTTCAAAGGTAAGATTTTGACTAATTAACTTTTTCATTACTTTTTCAATTTCTTTTAAATTTTCATCAGATAAAGTAACGCCTTCTATATCAAAGTCATAATAAAAACCATTTTCAATTGCAGGACCTATTGCAAGTTTTGCTTGCGGATAAAGCTTTTGAACAGCTTGCGCCATAATATGAGAACAAGAATGTCTTAGTGTTTGCAATTTTTCATCTACTTGTTTTTCCATTTTATATACTTCCTCAATATTTCACTATTTACTGTAATTTTAGCACAAAAATTAATATGCAAATTTATATTATTTTTTCAATTATTAAATCGGTCATCTTTGTTGTAGTGCAAATTTTTGAATCTTTTTGAGCAATATCTTTTGTCCTGTAGTTTTCTTTCAAGACATCTTTTACAGCTCTATAGATTGTATCTGATGCAAGTTTTTCATTAAAAGAATACTCCAGCATCATTGCGACAGATAAAATTGTTGCAATAGGATTTACAACATTTTTACCCGCTAAATCAGGGGCTGAGCCATGTATTGGTTCATACATAAACGGAGTTTTTCCATCTGATAATGAAGCTGAAGGCAACATCCCTAAAGACCCGCAGATAGTTGAAGCTTCATCAGATAAAATATCACCAAAAATATTGCCGGTTAAAATAACATCAAATTGTCTCGGGTTTTGAATTAATTGCATAGCGCAATTATCTACATACATGAAAGATAATTCAACATCAGGATAATTTTTTGATACATCTTTGGTTATTTCTCTAAATAATCTTGAAACATCTAAAACATTTGCCTTGTCAACGCAACATACTCTTTTTTTTCTTCTTTGAGCTGATTTAAAAGCGACAGATGCAATTCTTCTGATTTCATCCTCATCATAAATCATGTTATTAAAGCCATATTTTATTTCTCTACCATCAAGAGTTTTTTTTGTTGAAATTCCTTTAGGTTCACCAAAATATACATCACCGGTTAATTCTCTAACTATCATGATGTCTGTATTTCTTGCTATTTCTTCTTTAAGGGGTGATGAAAATAATAATTCATCAAAAACTTTGACAGGTCTTAAATTTGCAAATAAGTTCAGTTTTTTTCTTATTCCCAATAATGCCTTTTCAGGTCTTAATTCCGGAGCTAAAGAATCATATTTCCAATCACCAACAGCGCCCAATAAAACAGCATCAGATTTCAAACAAGTTTGTATGGTTTTATCAGGAAGCGGTACGCCAAATTCATCATAAGCACGCCCGCCAATTGATGCATAATTATATTGGAATTGAAGATTGTATTTTAGTGCAATCTTATCTAAAACTTTAATAGCCGAAGAAACAATTTCAACGCCTGTTCCGTCGCCAAGCAAAACCGCAATATTTTTCATTTATTTACCTACTTTTTGTTTTGTATACTCTATTAAACCGCCTTTATTAATTAAATTTTGGATTTCAGAAGGAAATGCGCTGAAAGAATACTCTTTATTTTTAGTTTTATTTAATATTTTTCCTTCAGATAAATTTATTTCAATTACATCATTTTCTTCTATATCTTCTTGAATTTCATCATTCTCAATAATTACAAGTCCAATATTAATAGCATTTCTATAAAATATTCTCGGAAAAGATTTTGCAATGACAGCTTTAATACCACATGCTTTAATCGAAAGAGGAGCATGCTCTCTTGATGAACCACACCCAAAATTATATCCTGCAATAATTAAATCACCGTTTTGAACCTCTTTACTAAAAGATTTATCGATATCTTCCATACAATGAAGAGCAAGTTCTTTTTCTGATTTTGTATTTAAATAACGAGCAGGTATAATCACGTCAGTATCTACATTATCACCGTATATCCAATTTTTATTCATACTTTTTTCATCCATTTAAACTATATACATCCACTATATTATAAATTAAGATAATTATGCAAATACGAATTTAAAAAAATTCGCACATCGCAGTAACTTGTATACAAAGCATTTAAAAAGGAGTACAACAATGCAAGAAACAATTATCGAAACAGCTGGAAAAATTTGGGAATACCTTAATGAAAACGGCGAAGTAACAACTAAAAAAATGAACAAAGACCTAGGTCTTAACGAAAACTTTGCTAGCCTTGGTTTAGGTTGGTTAGCTCGTGAAGACAAAGTTAACTTTGCTAAAAAAGGTTCTTACACAAAAGTTAGCTTAAGATAGTTAAAAAAAATTACTTAATTTTAAAGAAATCCTTGCAAATCATTGACAAGGATTTCTTTTTTTTAGAGAATAGTATTATGTCAAAATAAATGAGATAAAATGACGCAGATTATGTAGAAAAGGAAATAAAAAATGGCTACACCAAAGAAAAGAACAGGAAAAGCAAGTCAAGCTACAAGAAGAGCAAACTGGAAAGGTTCAACTCCGGCAACAACAACTTGTCCTAACTGCAAAGCTATTATTTTAACTCATACAGTTTGTCCTGAGTGCGGATACTACAAAAACGGCTTTGCCTCAATTAAAAAACAAGAAGAAATGAAAGCTCAAGAAGCAAAAGAAGAACCAAAAAAAGCTAAAAAAACCAGAGCTAAAAAAGAACAAGCAGAAGAAAAAACTGTTGAAGCAGAAGTAGTTGAAGAAACAACTACAGAAGAAACAAAAGAATAGTAAAATATAATCATCATTTTGGGGAATTTAGTATGACAAGAATTGCAATAGATGCAATGGGCGGAGATTATGCTCCATCTGAAATAGTTAAAGGTGCTGTTTGGGCAGCACAAGATTACAACATACCAATTGAACTTGTTGGTCAAACAGATAAAATCCAAGAAGTACTGGATGAAATAGCAAAGAAGGGCATAAGATCAAACAGGGGCGGTTATTTTGTTAAAAACATCAAAGTTGACCTGTCTAAACTTGATATTAAAATCACCCAAGCTGATGAAATTATAGAAATGGGCGAAGCTCCCGGTGTTGCAATACGTAAAAAGAAAAAATCTTCAATTGTTTTAGCAGTTGATGCTGTTGCAAAAGGGAGCTCTGATGCTGTTGTTGCCGCAGGCTCAACAGGAGCTGCAATGGCAAGCTCTTTATTTGGCTTAGGACGTTTAAAAGGTATTGAACGTCCCGCTATTGCTGCCACACTTCCAACAAAAAAAGAGCCTGTTATTTTAATTGACGCAGGAGCAAATAGCTCTTGTACTCCTGAAATGTTATTTCAATTTGCCACAATGGGTGCTACATTTGTTAAAAATGTATACAACAGAGAAAATCCCAGAATTGGCGTCATGAATATTGGAGAAGAAGAAGAAAAAGGCAACCAACTAGTTAAAGACACTCACAAGCTCCTTAAAGAAAACACTATAGGCCTAAATTTCATTGGAAATATTGAAGGCAAAGAACTTTTCCAAGGGGATGTAGATGTTGTTGTGTGCGATGGTTTTGTTGGAAATGTTGCGCTTAAAACAATTGAAGGCTGCTCTATGATGTTATTCAAATTAATTCAACAAGAATTTAGAAGCGATTTAATTTCTAAAATTGTTGGTTTATTAGCTAAGCCTTTTATGAAAAGAATTTACAAAAGAATAAACTATGAAGAATTTGGCGGAGCTTTGCTTTTGGGTGTAAAAGGAATTACCGTTATTTCCCATGGCAGAAGCTCATCTTATGCAATTAAAAACGCTGTAAGAGTTGCAAAAGAAGCTGTAGAATCAGGTGTTAACAAAAAAATTGCAGAAATAATTAATTAATAATTATAGACAACAAAGAGGAGAAAATGAAAAAAATTGCATTTATATTCCCAGGACAAGGTTCGCAAACCACAGGCATGGGTTTAGATTTATATAATAATTTTGAAAAAGCAAAAGAAGTTTACAATAAAGCTGACGAAGTTTTAAGCAAAAAAATATCACAAATTTGTTTTAATGGCCCTGATGAGAATCTAAAACAAACAATTAACGCTCAAAGTGCAATTGTTGCGACTTCAATTGCAGCTCTTGAAGCATTTAAATCTCAATGTCCTAATATTAAACCAAGTTTAACTCTTGGTCATTCATTAGGTGAATATTGCGCTATGTATTGCTCTGGTGTTATGGATTTAGCAACAACAATGAAAGCTATTCAAAAACGCTCTGAACTTATGGATGAAGCAACAAAAACAACAAAAGGTACAATGGCTGCAATTCTTGGAGCAAAAATTGAAGATATTAACTCATCAATCGAAGAGGCTTCAAAAGCAGGTTTGGTTCAAGTTGCAAACTATAACGACCCAACTCAAGTTGTAATCACAGGAGAAATTGAAGCAGTTGAAAAAGCTTGTGATTTAATTAAAGAAAAAGGTGCTAAAAGAGTTGTGCCTCTTGCAGTTTCAGGAGGATTTCACTCTAAACTTATGACAAGCGCAGCTGACGCATTTGTTGATTTTGTTAAAACACTTGATTTAAACAATGCTCAAATTCCTGTAATAACAAATGTTGACGCTAAATTAACAGTTGATAAAAACGATTTTAGAGAAAAGATGCCCGCACAAATTAATTCATCTGTTATGTGGGTTCAATCAATTCAAAATGCAATTGAACAAGGGGTTGATACATTTATTGAATTTGGAAACGGAAAAGTTCTAGCAGGATTAAATCGTAAAATTTCATCTGAAATTAAAACATACAATGTATCAGATTCAATTAGCTTAAAAGCAGTAGTTGAAGAATTAATGGTAGGAGTTTAAAAATGGAAAATAAAGTTGCTCTAATTACAGGTGCATCAAGAGGCATAGGAAAAGCATGCGCTCTAAGATTAGCAAAAGAAGGCTGTGACATAGCCATTACTTATGCAGGAAATGACGAAGCTGCAAATAAAACTATTGAAGAATTAAAAGCGCTTAATGTAAATGCTAAAGCATATAAATTTGATGTTTCAAACCAAGCTGAGGTTGATGAAAATATTGCTAAAATTATCGAAGATTTCAAAAGAATAGATATTTTAGTTAATAATGCAGGCATTACTAGAGATGATTTATTCATCAGAATGACAGAAGACAAATGGAACGCTGTTATTAACACAAACCTAAATTCAGCATTTTACGTATCAAAACCCGTTGTTAAATTAATGATGAAACAACGCTCTGGCGCGATAATCAATACAACAAGCGTAGTTGGCGTATATGGCAATATTGGCCAAGCAAATTATGCTTCAGCAAAAGCCGGTTTAATTGGTTTTACAAAATCATTAGCAAAAGAGTTGGGCTCAAGAAACATCAGAGTTAATGCAGTAGCCCCAGGGTTTATTGCAACAGATATGACAAAAGATTTGCCAAACTTAGACGAAATGTTAAAATTAATTTCTCTAAGAAGACTTGGTGAAGCTAGTGATATAGCAGACGTTGTTAAATTCCTAGCGCTTGATACAACTTATATGACTGGTCAAGTTCTTGAAGTTGATGGTGGAATGATTATATAATTTAATTATGAAACATATGAACAATAAGATTATATTTTTGCTATTGCCGGTGGTTTTTATAATGCTGCCGGCTTTAGCATTAGATACAAATGAATATAGCGATTTTTCAACTCGTTCATTGATTATGAACAAAATGAACAACACGCAAGGTATTTCTCAAGAGCAAAAAGAATTGCTTATTTCAAAAAAACTTTTCCCAAATCCAGAATGTCTTAATCAACAAATAAAAAAAGGGAATGTTGAAAATGTAAAATTGCTGCTAGAAGCAAAAACAAATCCAAACAACTCATATTATAGCGAATACCCCATATACACAGCTGCAAAAGTGAATAGTTTTGAAATAGTAAAACTTTTATATGAATATGGCGCAAAATTAGATAGAGGATTTTATAGTGAACTTTATGAGGCTGTAAAAAATAATAACCCTGAAATGGCGCAGTTTTTAATTGATAATGGGTCAAGAGTAAATTATCAAGACTCTGTTACCAATAATACAATATTGTATATGTCCTTAAAAAATAAAATGTATGACATTTCAGCGCAATTAATCGCAAAAGGTGCAAAAGCAGATATGAAATCTGTTAAATATATAAAGAAAAAGAAATTGTATAATTTAATTGAAGAAAAGTAAATTAATAATAACTACGCATTCAATCTTAAGCTGAAAAATTTTCTACAGCTTTATCAAAATCAAAATTATCATCTAGTTTATTTGCCCAAGTTTGAATTGCCGATAAAAGCGTATTTAAATTAAAGCCAAATTGTTTTGGTGAATCTCCAACAGCCTCTGACTCTTGCCCCCAGCAAAGCGATAAAGGATTGTTTCCATCTTGAGATGCGTATTTAGTATCTGCTTGTGAATATATTTTTATTACATCTTTTTGAGCTTGTGTAAATTCTCCATTGTCTGATACCAAATCTATTTCCATTGGTGCCGATCTAAATGTTGTATCCTGCGAACCAACATAGAATTTAAAACTTACTACTCGTCTACCATCCTTACTATAGCCAACACCTATTTCTCCAACTTTTCCAGAATTTAAATCAAAAACATTAACACCTACTTCTGCTAAATTATCAACACGATACATTTTTCCATCTTTGTAGCGCCAACGATTGTAGCCATTATATTTACATGTGGTTGTTTGCACACGAGAATTTCCGCGAATTGAGGCAATAACGGTATTGTTATCAGAGTATGTGTGAGGAATAATTTCAAACTCGCTAAACTCGGAATTATTTCGGAATTTACGACCATTCTTAGCAAAATCATCATTAAATATAGGTAATTTTTTTCTATACTCTATCCACTCATGTACGTCTTCTGCTACATCATCATTTAATTTAGCATTTATTGGCTCAAATTTATCGGTATTATTTATCTCGGGTATAGAATACAGCGTGGTTGTTGCTTTTTTTATTTCTATCGGTGTTACACTTGGCATTGTTTCTGGTTTTAATAACTTTTCAGTGTTTATATCTGTATTTTTTTTGCCAAATTTAAATAAGTTCTCAACAAACTCTTTACAACCATTACCTAGTTTACCTTTTTTAGCAAGTACCATGAAACCACCAAAAGCCACTAGGCCAGAGCCAATGGAAGCTGCAATAATCAAACCTTTTTTTGATTTATTTGACTTTACAAACTTGTCACTTGGCATTGATTTAGTTGATACTTGATTATAATTGCTTGTAGTGGTAGATGTTTTTTGATTATTATTTAATTTTTGAGCCAACATTGGTGATATAGTAGTCATGATTCTTTCCTAAATATTTATATAATTATAAAAACATAAAACAAAAATTTATTGCTAATTTAGATAAAAAGTCTTTAAAAAAAACTAACATCAATTATATAAATATCATTAGAATAAATATTCATTTAGAATTGTTTTAAAAATCTTTCGTCATTATTAAAAAATAACCTAATATCATCTACGGCATATTTTAGCATTGCAAGTCTTTCAACCCCCATGCCAAAAGCAAATCCTGAATATACATTTGGATCAATTCCAACATCTTTTAATACATTAGGATCAACCATGCCTGCCCCTAAAATTTCCAACCATCCAAGATTAGAACAAACAGGACAGCCTTTTCCTTGGCACATTATACATTGCACATCAATTTCGACAGATGGCTCTGTAAAAGGGAAAAAACTGCTTCTATATCTTGTTGGTCGAGCTTGACCAAAATATAATCTGATAAACTCATTTAGAACACCTTTTAGTTGAGCAATATTAACATTTTTGTCAACATATAAACCTTCAATTTGGTGAAACAAGTTATTTTTCCTTGCTGATACATTTTCATTTCTATAGACTCTGCCCGGAGAAATAATTTTAATAGGAGGTCTTGAGTTCAACATCTGGCGAACTTGAGAATTTGAAGTTTGACTTCTTAATACAACATTTTTTGCGCTCTCGCAATAAAATGTATCTTGAACATCTCTTGCAGGATGTTCTTTTGGAACATTTAACAAATCAAAATTATATTTTTCAACTTCAACTTCCGGAGAATATTGAGCTTGTGCAACAGAAAAACCTAAAAGATTAAATATTTCAACAATTTCATTTACTGTTTGAGTTAAAGGATGCACCTTTCCTGTTGGGATATAATCACCATCTAAAGTAACATCAATTTTTTCTTTTAAAAGTTTTTCATTTAATTCTTTTTTATAAAAAATATCTTTTTTTTCTTCAATTAAAGAAGTTAGCTCATTTGAAACCTTATTCAATAAGGCACCTATAATAGGCTTTTGCTCAGGAGCCAAATCCTTCATACCTTTTTTTAGGTTATTAAATTCAGAATTTCTTGATAAATATGTATTTTTAACGGCCTCAAGACTTTTTAAGTCAGCGGCATTGTTAATCTCTTTTAAAGCTTCTTCTTTAATTTGTTGAATTTTATTTTCCATTTTAATCATTCTCCTTTGTTAATAATAGCTTAAACAAAAAATTTATACTATAATATTTCCCATGGATTTTATATTTTATTTAACATTATTTCTATTTGTTCTTTTGTTTGGGCTAATTGATTGCAACATAGACTATGACTTTTGGGCAAGATTAATTGTTGGGAAAAACTTTTTTCAAACAGGAGAATTGTTTAATTTTGATTTTCAATCCTATGGTGCAACTCATCAATTCATTGACCATGAATGGGGTTCAAGTTTAATTTTTTATTTAATACAAAATAATTTTAGCGATATTGGTTTATACATATTTAAATCTTTGATTATATTTTTAACTTTATTCGTCATTACTAAAATAATCAGGCTGGATAATAAAAATTCAAAATTGCATTTTTTGTTTTTCTTCTTTTGCCTACATTCAATTTCCTATAATATTTTTTCAACAATAAGATGTCAGACTTTTTCTTTTTTATTTTTTATTATATATCTTTATACTCTAAAATATGCCAAAGTTAAAAATAACTACAGAGTTTTATGGTGCCTGCCCGTATTAAACATAATTTGGGCAAATTGCCATGGAGGGTTTAGCATTGGTTTAGTTTTAATAGGTTTATTTACTCTAGGTGAATTTTTAAACAAAGAAAAATATAAACCCTATCTTTATTGCTTTTTAGCTAGCTTATTTACATCATTAATTAACCCATATGGAATTGAATATATCTATTATATTTTTAGCGCATTGAGCTTAAATCGAATTCATATAACAGAATGGCAAAGTATATTTTTTAATGCAAATTTTAAATATTTTTTAATCAAATTTAAAATATTTTTTATAATCACTAATTTATTTTTTATCTATTCAATATTTAAAAACATTAAAACTAAAGATTTTTATAAAAAAATAGATAAAACAAAATATCTTATTTTGTTTTTTACTTTAATAATTTCTCTTAAATCACTAAGATTTCACGTATTTTTCACATATTGCGTAATGGCATTATGCTATAATGATTTTTATAACATTTTTAACAAAAAACTACCTGAAATTTATGACAATTTAAAAGAAATAATAATATGCTTCTTAATTTTAATTTCTACAATTTCGCATTTTCAAAATAAAAATTTTTTAATAACCACGCTTGATTATCCAATCTATTGCGTCGAATTTATTAAACAAAATTCAATTAAAGGCAATCTTTTTATAAATTTTCATTATGGAAGCTATGCCTCATATAAACTTTATCCAAACAATCAAGTATTCATGGATGGAAGATATGAAGAAGTTTATGATAATAACCTGATAAATGAAATGGCAGGAGTATTTTTGTCAAAAAACCAAGATACTTTTTTAAAAAAATATCACACCGATATTTTAATACTGGATAAATCATACCCTATTGTTAAAAACATGAAAAATAATAAAAACTGGTTTTTGGCATACGAAGATGAAAACTTTAGTTTATTTTTAGATAAAAAATATAAAAATAAAAAATTTAAATTACCAACAAAAGATCAAAACTATTACAACAAAACAAAATTTAATACTTCTATTGACTGGATTAACTAATGTAAATTTAGCTCCTTTAAGATAAATTTATTTTATAATGAAATAAATTTATCTTGGGAGAGTATCATGAAAACGTTTCTTAGAATTTCATCCATAACAATTATTTCGATTTTAACACTAATTTATTTAGCATTTTTAATTGTTCCTCATTTTATCAATCTTGATAAATATAAACCTGCAATTCAAAAAATGATTTTAGACAATTCAAAACTCAACCTTAACTATTCAAAATTGAAACTTTATTCAACACCTCTACTTTCCCTAAAAATCAAAATCGAAAACCCTAAAATAACATTTGCTGATAATTCTAAACTCTTTTATTCTCAACAAATAAAAACAGGTATAGCGCTTCCATCCTTATTAACTCTAACAATTAAAACAGCAAAAACTGAAATTAAAAATCCATCTATAAATCTTGATATAATTGACGATAAAGAATATAAAATAATTAAACTTATCGAAGAGATTATCAACGAAAATATACTAAATCAAAAAACACAAAATAAACCCTTAAATCCATTTAGTCAATGGGTAATCAATAACTTAAAAGTTAAAATTCCATCAATAAAAGTACTAAACTACGAAATCTTAGTTAACGACATTAAAAACTCCCATAATTTAAAACTAAAAGCAGAGGAGTTAATTCTTGGCTATAATAGCAAAAATAACTCAATCAAAATAAAAACAAATTCAAAACTTTTATCCGACGAGAATGAAAATATTCTAGCCAATATTGATTTAAATACATCGTTTTTACCTATCCAAAAGGCAAAAAACAAAAATCAAACAGAGAAAATCACCATGCCTTTTGTTAATTTAGTTAAAATATATCAAACATACGACCTTAAAACCTCAATTAATTCAAAACTGAAAATTAAACAAACAAAAAAAGACGACATATTAATTTGGGGAAATATAGACATTGATGATTTTACAATTAAATTAGCTAATTCACACTTGCCAAAAAGCTATTTACATGCCAGCTTTGACAAAAAACAAATTAAATATGATACCAATATCAACCTAAGCCAAAATGAAAACATCAACATAGTTGGTATCTTTAAAAAAGGCAAAAACCCATATCTTGAAACAACAATAAAATCAACCGAAATTCACATTGAAAATATTCTAAACTTATTAAAAGGAGCACTAGATAGCTTTAATATAACTATTTTAGATTCAATAAAAGCAAAAGGCTTTCTAAACGCTAACGCTTTTATTAAAACTGATTTTAAAAAATTAACCTCAAATGGTTCAATTATAATTAAAAGTGCCTCTTTTGAAGAACTAATCTCAAAATTAAAAATCAACAATATTATCGTTAATTTAATTTTAGACAATAATGCTCTAAATATTATAGATACAAAAGCAACGGTAAATAGTTCAAATTTAACCATTTCAGGAGGCATAGACAATAATTCCAATACTGATATTAAACTTGATTTTGATGAACTAAATCTACCTTCGCTATATCAAACTTTTGCACCCAAAAAACTAAAAAAATCTTACGAAATTACATCTGCTAATTTATCGGCTCATATTAACATCAAAGGCAAACTCGACAATTTAAATACCGAATTAAAAACAAAATTAAAAAACCTAAAACTAAACGACATTCAAAAAACAATGTTTTTAGTAAATAACGAAACCCAATTTAATCTTTTGGCAAATTCAAAAGAAATCAAAGGAAATTTACTGAACAATGGGTTTTTATATTCAATGCCAAACTTAAAAACAAAATTATCAATAAATTCCGCTTCTGTTAGCATTGATAATAAAAACATAACCCTGACTCCTTTTGATTTAATCTACAATGATTTATCTAAAATCAATATAAAGGGCTCAATTTTAAATTATCTTGAAAAACCTTCTATAGACATACTCTTAGATGGAAAAATCTCAATAAATAACATTAATCAAACCTTAGGAAAAGAGCTTTCTCATTATTTAAATTCAAAAGGCTCAATTCCTCTTAAAATCTCAATAAAAGGAAATGACAAAAAACAAAATATTTTAGCTCAAATATATGCAAATAAAGATAATTACATAACATTTATTGATTTTAATTCGTTGCTAAACAATCCAAGTGTAATGCAAGCTGATATTTCTATTGAAAACAATAAAATCAAAATCAAAAATTCCGGATTATTTAAAACAACATCTGATTATTCAAATAATCTTGAAAAAATTGCAGATTTTAGCGCCAATATAGAAAATGACCATGTAAAACAAATTTCTCTTGAAATTCCCAAAGAACAAAATGCTAAAATTTCTATCTTTAAAAATTCCTCAATGATTTTAAAAGGAAAATTAATAATAGATGGTTTTTTAAACAATCTCAACTATAAAGGAGATTTAAAAATAAAAAACATCTCCATTCCTGAACTTCTTTTAAAAGCAGAATTAATTAACTTAAACCTAAACAACACAACAACTTTAATAGATATTCAAAAGGCTGATATAAATTCATCTTTATTAGACTTATCTTTTAAAACAAATTTAGCATCTATACCAACTATAAACATATCTGATTTCAACCTAAAATCAGATACAATCAATGTTGCTAAATTAACAGCTGTTTTAGATAATCTTTCAAAATATACATCCACTCAACCTTCAACATCTAAAAAAACAACAGCTAAAGCCAATATTCCTTTATATCTAACAGGTAAAATCGATATATCCGAGCTTATTTCAGATTCAATTTTTATAAACAACATAAAAAGCGATTTATCAATTAAAAATAATAACTTATATTTAAACAGTTTAAATTGCAATGCTTTTAATGGAGATATTAAAGGTTCAATTACAATGAATTTAATATCTCAACTTATAAAAATAAATCTAAAAGGACAAAATATTGACACAAATAAACTGTTAGCAGATAGTGCTAATTTGAAAAATACAATTTCAGGATTATTAAAATTTGACACCCAACTTTCTCTTTGTGGTGCAACATACTTAGAACAAATAAAATCTCTAAAAGGAAATCTTAATTTTGAAATTGAAAATGGAACTTATGGGCCATTCGCAAAATTAGAAAATTTCTTTTTAGCCGAAAATATCACAAAAAACCCACTTTTAAAAACTGCAACATCTACAATTTTAACTCCTCTAAAGGCAATAGATACAACACGCTTTAAAAAACTATCAGGAAAACTCAATTTTAACAATGGAATTGCAAAATTAGATCCCATAACATCTCAAGGAGATATATTGTGTTTATTGATTAATGGTAATTTAAACTTATTAAACAACAACATTAACGCAACAATAAATTCTAATCTTAATTATGATTTATTCGACAAAATAGGAATTTTAGCCCAAACAAACCCGAAATATTTTATAAATAATCCTCAAAGCATAAATCTTACTTACATTAATTTGTATACTCTTTTTTCTCAAGTAATAGATGAAAAAACGTACAGCAAAATTCCAACCTTTACATCTGATTACGACAAAAACAAAACAACAAAATTCCAAATTCTTCTACAAGGCAACCTTCAAAAACCAACTAATCTTGTAAAATCTTTCAAATGGCTTGTTTTAAAAGATGAAATGAATGAAGCAGATAAAATAAAAAATAACTATCTTCAATCAAAAAAAGATAAAGCACTGCAAACAATATTCAAAAATCCTTCCATAACAACTGAAAATATTAAAGAAAATACAATCAATAAAGTTATTGAAACGCAAGAAAAAATCCAAAGCAAGACACAAGAAATCAGGCAAAATGCAACACAAAAACTGCAAGATGCAATAAAAGAAAAAACACAAAGCCAAAGTGAAAAATTAAACAATTTAAGAGATAAATTAAAAAACTCTATGCAGCCCAAAACCCAAGAAGCTCCAATAGAAACTCAAGATAGCGGCGCTAACTTAGGGCAATAGGCTATAAACCCATTGCATTTAATTCAGCTTGAAAAGGTGACATTTTTGCAAGTTTTCTTATGACTTCAGGAACTTTTTCAATCGCATAATCAATCTCATCTTCAGTTGTAAAGCGAGATAAAGAGAACCTAATTGAACCATGTAAAGATGTAAAAGGAACTTTTTGTGCTCTTAAAACGTGAGATGGATCAAGACTTCCCGATGTACAAGCACTGCCGGAGGAAGCATATATTCCTAAATCATTTAAATACAATAAAATAAGCTCACCTTCAATATATTCAAAACCGATATTTGATGTATTAACTACTCTTTCAGAACTTTTAGAATTTAATTTTGCATTAGGCAAAGCTTTTAAAATATTTGTTTCAAATTTATCTCTTAGGCGCTTAACTTCAGTTAATTCATAATCCATATTTTCCATTGCAAGTTTAGCAGCTTCTCCCAGCGCAACAATATATGGAGTGTTTTGAGTACCTGCTCTTAAAGAACCCTCTTGATGACCTCCAAGCATAAATGGCTCAAAAAGAACGCCTTTTTTAACATATAGTGCACCAACCCCTTTAGGAGCATGAAATTTATGACCTGATATTGAATAAAAATCAATGTCGGTACCTTCTAATTTAATTGGGAATTTACCGGCTGCTTGCACACCATCAACAAAAACTTTTATATCCTTATTTATTTTTTTTGCTTCAGACGCAATTTCATAAACAGGATAAATTGCACCTGTTTCATTATTTGCATGCATTACAGACAATAAAATAGTTTCAGGAGTAATTTTAGACAGCAAATTATCAATATTCAATTCACCATTTTCGTTTACTCCAACATAAGTTGTTCTATATCCCTTTTTTTCAAGATTTTCATACACAGATAAAACACAAGGATGTTCGACTTGAGTAGTTATAATATGTTTTTTAGATTCGCTGCCATATTGATTTACTACACCCTTAATTGCAGTATTGGCACTTTCTGTTGCACAAGATGTAAAAATAATCCCCTTAGGTGAATTTAACCCCAAAAACTCAGCCACTTGTTCTCTTGCTTTTTCAATGGCTTTTGCGGTTAAATGTGCCGTATCATACATGCTTGAAGGATTAGCATAATTTTCTTTTAAATATGGCAACATCTTTTCAACAACTCTATCATCAATTCTTGTTGTTGCATTGTTATCTAAATACACATTTTTCATAACATTACTCATTATATACAACTATTTCCTCATCAACCAATTCTTTTAATTTGCGCTCTACAAAATTTTTCAAAGTCAATTTTGCATTAGCACAAGTTGAACAATGTCCTTTCAGTTTAACATAGACATTATTTCCATCTACATTAACAAGCTCAATATCGCCGAAATCCTTTCTTAATTCAGGCGCTATTTCATTTTCAATTATTGAATTAATTTTTATTATCTTTTGTACAGGGTTTAAAGGAATTTTTTCTTCTTTTTTTACATATTTGTTTAAAATATTTTGAATATTTTCTCGACATCTTCCACAAGCAAGCCCTGCTGATGTAATTTTTGAAATATCATCAAAAGTCTTTGCGCCATTTTTTTTTATTGCATCAATAATATCTTTCTCGCTGACAGAAAAGCAATGACAAATTATTTGAGAGCCTTCAATTCTTTCATCTTCGATTAGCTCTTCCCAATCTTCATCATTTACATAATTTTTAAGCGCATCTTCCAGTGCTTCTCTGCCCATAACAGAACAATGCATTTTTTCAGGCGGCAAACCATCTAGTTCATCAGCTATTTGTTTATTTGTAATTTTTTTAGCTTCATCAATAGTTTTGCCTATAATCATTTCAGTTAATACACTGCTCGCTGCAACAGCAGACCCGCAGCCAAAAGTTTGAAATTTAGCATCAACGATAACATTATCTTTTATTTTTAAATATAATTTTAATTTATCTCCGCAAGACAATGCCCCTGCTTCACCAATAGCATCAGCATTTTCAATAGAGCCGACATTTTTAGGATTTTTAAAATGTTCTTTAACTTTAGACGAATATTCCCACATAAATTATTTCCTTAGTAATACACAAAAAAATTATATCACTTAAAAATCATACTGCTATATGGCAATTTTTTTTAATTTTAAGTGCATAATTATATTATGGATAATCAACAATATAATTCATTAACCGAAAAATTAATCCAAAACGGTATATTGTCATCACAAGAAAATAAAATTGACTCACCAAACGACATTAATAATATGTTTGGAATTGAGCCTGATAAAGATATGAGCCATTCACCTTTTAGCGTTAACTCAATCAAAAAAGAAACAAAAAAAGAAGAAAAGCCAAGAAAAAGAATAAATCAATACGATTTAGAATTACTACAAAATTCAAATCAAGATATTTCTTCAAAACACAGTATCGCAATCTTTGATATAGTTAAAAGATTTTTAAACATCAAAGAAGCTATGCTTAACAACGGTTCAGGAAATAATTTAGAAATTTTTTTATACAAATTTTTTCCTAAATTATATAAAGCAAAGCTCATCAAAGAATCAATGTCAAAACTTCTGGAATTAAACATTGACACAAAAACTCTGCTCGACAAAACCATTCCTTATGGGGAAGGAGAAGCACGATACGGGGATTTAATTAAATATTTAAATTTTGCTAACGAAATACAAACAAGACTCAAGAAGAAAATTAATTAAACAGTTTCATCAAGATGATTACCTTCAACCATTTTTCTTAGGTTTCTTCTGCTGTTATACAAATTCTTGCTAGATAATGCTTGTTGATATAACATATTCAATTTTGAGGTTATGTACATCTCTGAATTATCAGAGCAAGTGCGCTTTGTATAAAGATTTATACCGTCGTTTGTTACGCTATAGTGGATTCCATTGATTCTAGTCATATGTTGTTCTCTATTTTTCGGCGCATTATCCATTATACTGAAAACAGCTGAAAAGTCAAGATTTACATACTACAAACATAATGTATATATTTATTTACATTTCTTAATTTTTTTTAGTTTTTGTATTATAATTAATTTACTATGTTAAAGAATTATTTTATTGAAATTACAAAAAACGCTATAAATGAAGCGATTAAAGCCCAAGAACTAGGCGAAACAAAAGAAAATACAATCGAACTTGTTTGCGACAAGCCAAAAAATAAAGATTTTGGCGATTTTGCAATTAATGTATCAGTGTTAGCAAGAACTGCTAAAATGGCTCCGCCGCTCATTGCCAAAACAATAGTTGAACACATTAAGCAAGAAAATTTTACTGTTAATGTTGTAGCAGGTTTTATTAACTTTAAACTCGAAAAAGATTTTTTAAACCAAATTATTGTTGATATTTTAGCTAAAAAAGATAATTATCTTAAATCAGACATCGGAAAAGGCGAAAAAGTTAATATTGAATATGTTAGTGCCAATCCGACAGGACCTTTCCATATTGGTCATGGCAGATGGGCAGCATTGGGTTCTGCTTTAGCTAATATAATGAAATATTGTAATTATAATGTTTTTCAAGAATTTTATATTAATGATGCAGGTAATCAAATAAATAAACTTGGAAAATCTCTTGAAATAAGAGTTCGTCAATTAAAAGGCGAAAATATTGAAATGGAAGAAGGTTTATATCCCGGAGATTATTTGATTGATTGTGCTAAAAGGTATCTTGAAGATAATAAGGGCTTATCTTATGTAGATTTTGCAAAACAAGATATGCTTAGACTGCAAAAGGAATTATTAGAAAAATTTGGCACTCATTTTGATTTATTTTTCTCTGAATTAAGCCTATATCAAGATAACGAAGTTGAAAATTGTATGGAAACTCTGCGCTCAAGAGGAAAAATATACGAAAAAGATGGAGCCGTTTGGTTTAAAAGCTCCGAATATGGCGATGATCAAGACAGGGTGTTAGTTAAAACAGATGGCAAAAATACATATCTAACAGCCGACATTGCATATCATAAAAACAAACTCGACAGAGGTTTTGAAAGACTTATCAATATTTGGGGAGCAGACCACCATGGCTACATTCCAAGAATGAAAGCCGCGATAGAAGCTCTCGGATATGACAGCAACAAACTTGAGGTTATATTGGGTCAGCTTGTTAATTTAATTCAAGACGGCGAACAACAACGTATGGGTAAACGCAAAAAAATGGTAACCCTTGATGATTTAGTTGATGAAGTTGGGGTTGATGCAACAAGATTTTGGATGTTGATGCGCTCCAGTGATACAACTATTGATTTTGATATTGATTTAGCAAAATCGCAATCAGATAAAAATCCGGTATTTTATGTTCAGTATGCCCATGCCAGAGCTTGCTCAATTTTAAGAAAAGCGGTTGAAAAAAGAATTGATATTGACAATAAAACCCAATTAGAGCCTTTATTTAAACAAAACGAAATTGATGAATTTTATCAAAATCCAAATATAATTAATTTATTTGATAATTTATCAGACGAATCGAAAGAGGCTACTAAAGCATTAATTTTAAAACTCGAAGAAGGAAAAGCTCTTTTAGCTAATGCTGTTAAATATAGAGCACCATATATGGTTTGCAAGTATTTAATGGAACTGGCAAATTCATTTCATCATTTCTATAACTTTACAAGAGTTTTATCTGATGATAAAAAAGATAGCTTAATGAAATTATCTTTAGTAAATTGTTTTAGAATTATTATGGCAAAAATGCTTAATTTGATGGGAGTTAGTGCCCCAGAAAAAATGTAGTTGATTTTAATTTTTGTTCATGATAAATTATTCTTACAGACTAAGGGCTATTAGCTCAGGTGGCTCTGGGTGGGACTCCAGACCAACGGGTAAAAGTTCAACAAAGTCAAAGTAACAATTAAATAAAGTTTAATAAAACATAAGGGCTATTAGCTCAGGTGGCTAGAGCGCACCCCTGATAAGGGTGAGGTCCCTGGTTCGAGTCCAGGATGGCCCACCATAAAAGAGAGTATCGAATTAAATGGTACTCTCTTTTATTGTATAAATCTAAGGGCTATTAGCTCAGGTGGCTCTGGGTGGGCCTCCAGACCAACGGGTGAAAGTTCAACAAAGTCAAAGTAACAATTAAATAAGTTTAATAAAACATAAGGGCTATTAGCTCAAGGTGACAAAACGCACCCACAGATAAGGGTGAGATAAAGTGCGATACCGCACAAGGTCGCCAAGGCTCCCTTGGGGCTCTCGTCCTAGGATGGCCCACCATAAAAGAGAGTATCGAATTAAATGGTACTCTCTTTTATTATGCAGACAAGTTTAATTATTTTCTTTATTTCAATTTTAGCCTTTAAGCTATTCCATATTAGTTTCATAAATTAAATCGTGCACTTTTGCAATTTCTCTGTCAATATTATGTCTTACCTTTACTCCCTCGGGAGTTTCTAAAAAAGCTTTAATATCATTGCTTTTCTCATCTAACAACTTATCAGCCTTACCACTAATATCAAATCTAGCCCTTGCATCAAAAGGCATAATGTCAGCAAACTCTTGCGCTATGCTTTCGGGAGTCTGAGAAACATCTATGCCCATTTGTTTTAATTGACACAACAAGTCCTCATCAGAATATGAGCATTTAGCACACATAGTATAATCAAAATATTGTCTTGCCATCTCAAGAACATCATCCATAGTTATCTCGTAGCTAATTCCAAGCTTATCTAGAGCAGCAAGCCCCATTTGTTTTTTATATTCAGAAAGTTCTTTTGCAGCTTGTTGTAAACTCAATTTAAAGGGAGTTTTTTTTATCATTTTAGAATATCTACCATCAACAGATAAAACTTTTTCACTTATTGCATCGGTATACAAAAGCATAGCAACATCCTCCACAGAGAGAGGCCAAGACTTTGGATGTCCATGAAAGAGTTCGGAGTTTGGAACAATTTTATTAACATTTACACTACAAAAATTATCATCACCAACACCTTCATCCAATATATCACCATCTGGAGAAATCACAACTTGATATTCATAACCTGTATCAAGAAGTTCCTTTATTATTCGATTTTTTGCATAAGTATAGGCTTGCATTTTTTTATCACAAGGTTCTTGACTTCTTACAAACTCATCGCATTTTAAAGTTCTTGTTGGTAAATCAGAATAATTTTTATTGCTGCTCATAAAACGCAAAGGGGTAGTAAAGTTAATTTTTCCTATCATGGTTTTCTCCTTATCTTATTTATCTAAGTAAAAACACTTAGAAAATTGATAAAAGAAAAAAAATAATTAACAATTCGAAACATAACAAGCATTATAAATAATAAAACAACAAGAAAATATATAAATTTATCTCCCCTAAAATATAACACTATATCATTTGGAAATTTATCGCCGCAAGACAACAAAATACCTCCAATAGTTAATCAAACAGCCTTTGAAAATGCAATAAATGAAATAAATAACAATACAGGCATAAATAATGGATACAATTTTGATTTTAACAAACTATATGAAAAAAAATTAATTGAATATTATGGAGTAAATAAAAATATCGACTGGGTAGTAATTCCATCTCGATTAAGCGACCCTGCCAATTTTGAAAACAATCTGGAAAAATTAAAAGCACTTTCAGCAAAAACTTGGTACACAAGAGGTCCAAGCGGTAATAGATTTTTATTAGATTGTGATTTTCATATTCTCTTTAAAAACGAAACACCTGCAATGGCAATAAAAATCAAAAACAACAATGTCGAAGAAATACAAAGTGTCAAAAATGATTTTCAAATTCCAACAGAAGATTTTATAAAAATAAGACAATATATACAAGACCTTAATTGCATAACAATGGGAAGAGCCCAAAGTCAAATGCAAATCGCAAAAATTCATCAACTATTTATGGATAAAATGCATTGTAGCCTCGAAGAAGCAATAAGAAATAATGACGTCAAATCCATATTAGAATTCTCAGGAATAGAATGCGAAGAAGATGAAAATGGTTATTTGACAATTTCAAATTATAATGGCAAATGTCTGGATGTTCAATATTCAGACTTAGGCATAAATGAAAATAACCTACCAAAAAAGATAATAGCAATTAAAGGTGACGCAGTACTTGGCAAAAAAGTCACAGATTTAGGCGCACTTAAATACATAGGAAAAGATGCATATCTTGATGAATCAACAATGAAAACCCTTAATGGAATAGAAGAAATTGGCGGTGATTTATCTATAATGCGCTCTGAAATAGAAAACTTAGGCACTTTAAGAAAATTAGGCGGAAGCCTAAGAGCCCTAAAATCTAAGTTAAAAGATTTTGGCAACTTAGAAACAGTAGGAGGAGATTTATACTTGATGATGTGCAAAATAGAAAACCATAATAATCTAAAAGAAGTAAAAGGTGGAATTTATCCCCCAAATGTACTTATATAAACAGTTATTATATTTATTATTAAAACCTCTCTTTACAAATCAAGTAAATAATAACAACGCCAGCTTTTTGAATTATTTATTTTCGTGTTAAAATCATCTTGTATGAAAAAGATTATTCTTTTATTGGTTGCAATTATAACATTAACAACTCCTTTATATGCTCAAGTAATTAATGCCGAATTAGAAGATATTATTAAAATCGGTATTGAAAAAAATCAAGATATTAGAATTAAACGTCTTGAACTTGATGCAGCAAAAAAGGATATTAAAGTTGCAAATAAATTAAAAAACCCGCAAATTCAATCAAATGTTGTTATGGGTAATGTTGCCTTAGGCAACTCATCTCAAGCAGGAATAGCAATTCCAATCGAAATAGCCAAACGCTCTGAAAGAAAACGTGCGGCAACAAAAGCTTATGAAGTTAAAGAAACAGAACTAAAACAATTTGAACATTCTTTTAAATTGCAAATAATGAAAGCATATTTTGATATTTTATATGCCAAATCAGTTTACAAAATCCAGCAAGATCGCCTAAAATTATTTGAAAGCCTTGTTAAAATTACAACAGATAAACCCAAATATCCAAGCTATGAAATTGATAACTTAAAAGCAGATATTCAATATGCTCAACAACTAATTGAAGTTAACAGAGCAAAGTCCAACATGCTTGCTAAACAATTTGAACTAAATAAAATTTTAAATACAGACGATGAAGAAATAATGTATGACACAAAAGAACCATCATTATTAGGTCAATGGGCTTTTTTAGATATGCAATTGCCACAGTATGAATATTTAGAAAAAATCGCCCTTGAATATAGTTATGTTATTAAAATTTCAGATAGAAATATTGCTCTATCAGAAGCAGAACTATCTTCAATGAAAAGAAACAGAGTTCCGGATATTACAATAGGGGGCGGATATGCTTGGCAAGCTCATCCAAACGTGCCTTATCAATATGGTGGTGCATATGCCGGCCTTAATATAGATATTCCTGTTTTTTACACATTTAAACCCGAAATCCAAAAAGCACAAATTTTCTTAGAAAGAAGCAAGGTTTCTAAAAAAGCTTATATTCACCAATTGAAATATCAACTTAAAAAAGACTACAACAACCTAAAATATTCAAGAGAAAACATGGTTCATTCTAAAAAAATTCTTGAAAACTCAAAAAAAATAGTTGAACTTTCAACACAAGGATATATCAAAGGTAAAAACTCATACACAGATTTAGTAATCAACGAAAACGGACACCAAGAAGTCATAAGTCAATATCTCGGTGCAATGTCAAGATACTTTTATTCTTACCTTGAATTAATGCAAGATGCTGGTCATGATAAATTAATCGAAGACGAATTATTATAATCTTCAAGTTTTAACAATTTTTCCTTAATATCAAGCCCTGCAACATAACCTCTTAAAGTTCCGTTTGAGGCAATAACCCTATGACAAGGAACAATTATCAAAATTGGATTTTTTGCTATTGCATTAGCTACTGCCTGATTGGACATTGATTTTAAACCTAATTTTAAAATCAACTTAGCTGTTACATCTTTATAAGTCAAAACTCTAGAATATGGTATAGTTAATAAAATCTTCCAAACTTCCTTTTGAAAATCTGTGCCATTAATAAACTTTAAAGATAATTTTGATACATCAGGATTTTTCCCGCCAAAATAATCATCAAGCCAATTTTTAATATCAAAAAAGATTGGAAGATTGCTATTTTCTTCCAATCTAATTTTATTAAAATTAAAATAGGTTTTTCTATCTTCAAAATACAATCCAACTAAACTTTCATTATCCGAAACAAGAATAATTTTTCCTAAAGGTGAAACATATTTTGATTTATAAAACACATTCATAAAACTATTTTACGGAATTTTTTACAATTTTCAATGCCTCAAATGCATTTGGAAAACCAACATAAGGCATACATTGCACAATGGCTGCTGTTATTTCTTCTATTGTATTATTTGCCTTTTTTGCACCAATTACATGGCTTTTTAGTTGTTCAAAATTTCCTGCTGTTGTCAAAATTACAATCGAAAGCAATTCTCTTGTTTTAACATCCAAGCCATTTCTTGTATAAATATCCCCAAAACAAAATTCCGTCAAAAATCTTGCAACATCCTGACCCATATTATTAGGCAACCCCTTAAAAGTTTGCGCTATTTCATCGCCATACAAAGGATTTTGAATTTCCAATCCTTTTTTATATCTGTTTTCGTCATTTGTTGTTGCTCTATATTTATTTTCAAATTCAAGCCCTCTTTCATTTAAAACTTGATTTAAAACACTAACAGCGTTTAAGGTTTTAGGAAAACCAATAAAAGGAGCACACTGATATATTGCCTCAATTAATTCATCAGGCTCAACCCCGACATTTAGCGCAGCATTTATATGCGCTTTTAATTGAGGCAAGGTTTGTTGAACCGATAAAGATGTAACAGTTATAAGCTCTCTTGTTTTAATATCTAAATCACCAAGCGAAAAAATATCACAAAAAATATATTTTCTTAAAATTGCCATAAATTCAGAGTCAGTTCCAAAATCAGTTTCGCTTGGTTTTGCATGAAACAATATTTCATAATTTTTATTACTTACATCTTCTCTTGTCATAATATTTTCCTCCTTTTCAAAATTAAAAGCAAAACAAGGCTGAAATAGTAAAATTGCTAAAAATGATATTAATATTCTCTTCATTTATACATCCTTTTTCAAATCATACAAGATTAGAGTAACTATCAGTCAAGAACTAACAATAAAAAATGCACCCCTTAAATAAGGAGTGCATTTCAGTATATATATTCAATTAAACTGTAACTTTTGGTTTTGGACCAGCTGCAACAATGTCAGCAGGCATATTTGGATATTTAGCTGCAAAATTATCAGCAAACATTTGAGCAAGTTTATTTGCTTGTTCATCGTATGCTTTTTTGTCTTCCCACATTCCTCTAGCATCAAGTTTTTCATCAGGAACATTTGGACAAGATGTTGGATAATCAACATTGAATACATCATGGTGTTTAAATTCAACGTTATCAAAAGAGCCATTAAGTGCAGCGCTAACCATTGCACGAGTATAAGCTAATTTCATACGTTTAGCACCTGATGAAGCTGAACCGCCAGCCCATCCGGTATTTACTAAATATACTTTTGTACCGTATTGTTCTAGTTTGTCACCAAGCATTTTAGCATAAACTGAAGCATCCATTGGCATGAATGGTTCACCAAACAATGTTGAGAATGTTGGTTGAGGTTCAGTAATACCACGTTCAGTACCTGCTAATTTAGAAGTAAAGCCTGTAACAAAGTGATACATAGCAGCATTTTTATCCAATCTTGAAATTGGAGGTAATACACCAAATGCGTCAGCAGTTAAGAAAATAACAACTTTTGGAATTCCGCCTTTAGATGGAATTTGAGCATTATTAATATAGTTGATAGGATAACCAACACGAGTGTTTTCAGTTAAGCTGCCGTCATTAAAGTCAAATTCACGAGTATTTGGATCCATTACTACATTTTCAACTAATGAACCAAATTTAATTGCATTATAAATATCAGGTTCATTTTCTTCAGTTAAGTTGATACATTTTGCATAGCAACCACCTTCGAAGTTGAAAATACCATCTGGAGACCAACCGTGTTCATCGTCACCGATTAACTTACGAGATGGGTCAGCTGATAGAGTTGTTTTACCTGTACCTGATAAACCAAAGAATACTGCTGTTTCATTAGTTTCAGGATCCATGTTAGCACTGCAGTGCATTGGAAGAACATTTTTCTTAGTCATAATGTAGTTCATTGTAGCAAATACAGATTTTTTAATTTCGCCAGAATATTGTGAACCGCAAATGATAATTAAGTGTGCTTCATAGTCAATAGCTATACATGCTTCAGAATTTACACAATCAACTTCAGGATCACATTTGAACCCTGGAGCACATAAAATTGTATAATCAGGTTCGCCATATTGAGCCAATTCTTCAGCAGTAGGTCTGATTAACAATTGGTGAATAAATAAATTTTGGCTTGCCATTTCGTTAATAACTCTGAAGTTTTGAGTGTAGTTGTTGTCTGCACCAGCAAAACCATCAAAAATAAATACTTCTCTATTTTGTAGATAAGCAGCTATTTTACCTTTGATAGCGTCAAATTTTTCTTTAGAGATGGGTTTATTAACTTTTCCCCATGCGATTTCATTGTGAACTCCTTCTGTATCAACGATAAATTTGTCTTTAGGTGAACGTCCGGTATATTTTCCGGTTGTTACAACCAAAGCACCCTTGTTAGATAAAGAACCTTCACCTAAACGTAGTGCAGCTTCAGTTAGTTGAGCAGGTGTCAAATTACGATACACTGCTTTTGGGCCGATAATACCCAATTTTTCAATTCCGAATGTTTCCATATATTTTCTCCTTTTATCAAATATTATTCTAACACAAAAAAATATAATCAAGCTCTTTGATAAATATTTTTTTGTTGTATAATCCTATGTAGTTGGGGTGTTAGCGCAGTTGGTAGCGCACAACGCTGGCAGCGTTGGGGTCAGGGGTTCGAATCCCCTACACTCCATACTTTTGAAGTTTGAGCCGTACTCCGACGGAGTAGGCGAAAACGAAAAAGCATACGGATGTGAGTCCGTGGCGGCGAAACGATGAGTTTCGGCGGACAGGACGAAACTGGACGAAGGCGACGTAGAAATCTTTGATTTCACAGGAGCATAGTTCGATTTTACGGACATTATCTCCAAATTTTTTATTTTTTAGTGAAATAATACTTCGCATATTCTATTTTAATAAATATTGTATAATGTTATAAAGTATTTGGAATAGTTTAAAATAGAGAGTTGGTTCGGTATGAAAAAGTTATTATCTGTATTAATGCTATTGCTTGCTTCTTGTGCTTTTGCGGCAGATAAATTACATGTTGAGGCGCTAAAGGGGTTTTCGAGTGAGGATGTTGAAGCGGGCTTTAATTTTAGTGTTAAACTAGTTGAAGACGGTACAATGAATGATATTTATATGCTAAAAGGTGATATTTTAAATTGTGTTCTAAAAAAAGTAACAGATCCAACCAGAGCAAAAAGAGATGCTAAAATTTATTTTACTGTTGAGAGCTATGAAGATTCAAAAGGGGTGCATGGTGTTCAAGAACCTTTAGTTGCAAGGTATGCAAAAACTGTTTTAAATAAAGAAGAAATCAAAAAAACTCCGCCTAAAAAAATAGCAAAAACCGCAGCGGGCGCAGTTGGCAATTTTTTTATGAAAGGTTTTTCATATTGCGTATCTTTTGCTGATGGTGTTGCAACAAACCCTGAGGGAAATAGACTTAAATCAGGCGCAAAACAAGTGTATAAAGATTCTTTTTTGTCTATGGTCGAATATGGAAATGAAGTTACTATAAAAGAAGGCAACGTTTTCTATCTGGTTGTTAAGCCATATAAAGTAAAAAATGAAGATACAGATATTATTGAAGAAGATGAAGTTCAAGAAGATGTTCAAAAAGAAGAAAATATAGGAAAAACCGAAACACGCGAAACTATATTGCAAACTGAAATTGACGACGGAATTGAAGTTGTAAAAGAAATAAAAGAAGAGTAAAAAACAGCAAAATACCCTTTTAAAAAGGGTATTTTTTTATGTTAACTTTTGTAAAAATAAAACCTTAAATCCTAAAGTTTGATTGCCGGCTTGTCGATATTCATTATGTAGACAATAAACAATAGACAATAAGGAGCAATAAGTTATGGATATTAATCAAGTTAGATTTGGAAGCTATTCAATAGGAAATTCAGGAATTTGTGCAAAAAAAAGTGAAGGAAAAGCAAAACAAGAAGCCCCAATTGAAGCAAAAAGTGAAGGTGTAAAAAAGGAAGTAAGCGCTGAAGAAATGTTTAATGCTATGAACATCGCAGGCTTACAAAATAAAGCTCAGATTAATATTAACTCTAGAGCAGAAATTAATCCTGCTGATTATTTGAGCGAAGATAGGATTAAAGACATCGAAGCCATGATGGGTAAATTTGAAAACGGAGTTAATCAAGTTGCAGATGTTATAGAAGCAGAATTTCCAAATGCATTGTCGCAACAAGATAAGCTTGCTTTAGCAGCAAATATTTATGCAGCTGAGTAAGTAATGAGAAGTTTTTCCTTATTCTCCTCTATTGTTTAATTTTTAGCGCCGTTAAAGAAGTCTTTAACGGCTTATTTTTTATATTTTTGAATAAAATTAATGGCTTGTTTTTTTGTTGTAATTTCTTTGCTTAGTTGCATTTCGAGAAGTTCATTTGTAATATCTCCAACTAATTTTGATGGTTTTATGTTTAGAATTTCCATAATTTCTCTGCCATTTAAAAGACATATTGGATTTTTTGCCATGGACTCTACTTCATTATAATAGTTAAGCAGATTATCAAGATGTAAAAGCGCTTTTTCAACCATTTCATTGCTTACATCAACTCCTCTTGCGCTTAATCTGTCAGCTTTTGAAAGTTCTATAATGTCGGGAGTGTTTGTGCCTAATTTTCTAATAAATCGAGCGTACGCTTTTTTATTATCGGCGCAATTAATTAGACTTGCAGGATAAATATGATATTTAACCATGTCTGAAATGTATGAAATTTGTTTGTTTGAAAATTTTAAATTTTCTAATTCTTTTTTGGCCAATTGGGCGCCTTTTAAGTCATGACCTATAAAGCGATGTCTGCCTGAGGGTTCTATTGTCCAAGTTGAGGGTTTTCCTATGTCATGGTATAGTGCTGCAATTTTTAAAAGAGGGTTATTGGATTTGATATTGTTTACAGTTTCAATTGAATGATGAACTAAATCAAGATGGTGATGAGTGTTGGAAGGAACTTTTTTAATCTCTTTAATAAACGGAAAAATTATTTCCAGAGTTTCATCTTCAAGCATTTCTAAAAGAGTTTCAACTAAATATTTTCCTTCAAAAAGATGCATGATTTCATAATTAATTCTTTCTTTTGCAATAGAATGAATTTTGGAGAAGTTTTTTTTAGAAAAATTTTTTAAATTTTCATCAATTTTAAAGCCTGTTGTTGACCTAAAGCGGTACATTCTTAAAAATCTAAGAGAATCATCAAGCATATTATCAAGTGAAATTGCTTTTATAATCCCTTTTTTAAGGTCGTCTAATCCAAAATTAGGGTCATAAAGCTCTTTTTTGTTTAGGTCATAAAAAATTGAATTAATTGTAAAATCTCGCCTTTTGGCGTCTTTTTCTATATTATTTTCAATGGCTTCAGATATATCAAAATAATTTTCTTTATCTTTTAGAACAACTCTATAAATTTTATTTTCACTATCCAGTTCAATAAAAGTTCCATCTAATTTTTCGGCCAATTCCTTAGCAAGGTTGATTGCTCCTTGTATGCAAACTAAATCTCTGTCAGATGAAATTTCGTTGTTTAGAAAATAATTTCTTAAATATCCGCCCACAAGAAAAACTCTGTAGTTTTTAATAATATTATCAATTTGAGATAAAACTTTATCTTGTATCAACATTGTTCCATCCTTGAAATTATATTTGAAATAGCAGCTGTAATTGCATTTGGGGCTTTATATATCATTGAACCCAATGTAATTAGTTTGTAGTTGTTTTCTTTAAAGTATTCAAATTCATTTTCCGAAAAACCGCCCTCAGGTCCAATTACAATAGCTATTTCTGCGTTTTTATCAATATCATTTAAACACGTATTCAAGGTTGAATTTTCGTATTTTTCGGCAAAAATTAAAACATTTTCTTTTTTGTAGTTCAAAAGAGCTTCTTTTAAATTTTGAACAGGTGCAATTTTTGCAACATCGGCTCTTTCGCATTGTTTAAAATTTTCATTTGCAATTTTTTGCCATTTTTCAACTTTATCTTCAATATTTTTAATTTTTACGCTTGAGTTATCTGAAATCACAGGATATATTATTTTAACTCCTGTTTGAGTAGCATTAGCAATGGCTAGATTTTGAGCGTCATTTGAAAGTATAGATTGAATTAGATTAAGTTTAAAAGGCAAAATTCGGTTTGACTTTTCTTTTTTTAAGATTAACGCCTTTAGGTAATTTTTTGAAATTTGTTCAATTTCGCAAAAGTAGACAGTTTGATTTTCGTCAATAAATTTAATTTTTTCTTTTTCTTTCATTCTTAGAACTTTAGAAATATGAAATAAATTTTCATTATCTAGTAGTTCGACAAAAGAGTCTTTTATTTCTTCTTTTTTTATTAAAAAATGTGGCATAACAGTATAATTTTA
>CALURR010000105.1 GCA_944323195.1 Candidatus Gastranaerophilales bacterium | reverse complement strand
AGTTCAGATCTCATTGCTTCTAGTTGTGCTTCTAGAGTTGTTTGTTCGTCTTGAATTCTTGTTTCTTCTTCAGTAGCTTCAGTTTCAAGTTCTTGCATTATAGTATCATAATAATCATTTATATCTAGTTTTTGTGCTTCATAGTCTTCTTTAGCGTCAGCATATTCTGCTGCCCATTGAGCATATTCTGATGAAGCAACATCAGGTCTTTGTTCACGAACTGCCATATATGCTTCTTTTATTCTGTTAAGTTCAGCAGTTTTATCGGCATTATAAATAGATTGATCATAGCTTAATTGTCTGCTAACTCTTCTTGTTTGACGAGATAATTCGATGTCGCGCAATTCGTGTTCTTGGATAGCTGATTGTAAGCTTTGTCTTCTTAATGTTAGTGAAATCCAACCCATTTTATTTGCCTTTATCTTTTGTAACTCTTGTGAACTTTCGACCTTTTATAATGTCCACATATATATAAAGTATATATCGAGTATAGAATTGCAATATATTCTTTATTTGTTACAAAACTTAACAAATAAAATCAAAAGCCTTGTTGTTAGGCTATTCTTCGTAAAAATTATTTGTGATTAGATTTATATATTCAACCATATGGGAAAAATAATCGAGATTGCATTCGCCGTTAATTATAATGTCGCAATTGTCTTTATGAACCGCAACATATTTTTTACCTGCATTTTTAACATAATCCCAGTGTTTGATTGCATTTTCGTGGTCTTGATTTCTGGATTTGGCTCTATTCATAAATCTGTTTTTGCGTTCTTGCTCATCTAAGTCAACATATACTTTAATGTCGAATATATCTTGAACCTTGTTATAAATTGAGCACATACCTTCAACTATAATAATCTTTCTTGATTGAACAGGAATTGATTTAGGTTTGGATTTGCCTGTGCCGTTAACTAAATATTCAGGCGATAATATATCTTCCCCTTGCTGAAGTTTGAGTATGTCTTCTCTTAATAAATCTAAATTGAAATTTTCCGGAGAGTCAACATCGTATCCATTGTCGCGCAGTAAGTCAAAGTTACCATATTTTGCTATTAGTGCTGAAATATCTTTAAAGTAATTGTCGGCGCTAAGAATTGTAATTGGTAGATTTAGTTCCTCTATGCATTTAGATATTTGATTGCATATTGTTGATTTACCGCTCGCTGATTCTCCGCTTAATGCAATTAAAATTTTGTCTTGAGGGCGGTTAATTAATCTATTTGTAAAGTTATCTAAGAAATCTTTTTTGTAATCTATGATTAATTGTTTGTCGGATTTTTTGTCATGATTTATTATTTGTTTAAATTTTGTTTGCAGATAAAAAGCTAACAAAGACCTACCAGACCTCGTTTGACAGTTGGGTTTTTGTATTTTTTCTTTCATCTGTGATTCAAGTAAATTTTTTAATAAGCTGTCCATTGTACTATCTATAATAGCTCTAAATTTTTTTGTTTGCCAATTTTTCTAATAATATTAAGATTGTTTTAGAAATTTCTTCAAAATTTTTGCCAACCACACCATCATTTGCGACAAAAATAAGACTTTGGTAATTGTCTAGGATACAATTCGTTTTATTTTTTAAGATTAACCTAATATTTTCTCGTATTAATCTTTTTATTCTATTTCTAATTACAGCTCTTTTATGAACTTTTTTAGATACAACAAAACCTACCCTGGTGGGGCAGTTTTTGTCGGTTTTAATTTTACCTGCATACAAGACAATTAAATCAGTTTTAACAACATTGTTGTTTTTATATGTTGCGCTAAACGCCCTTTTGGACTTTAGCCTGTTTTCTTTTTTAAGCACGATTTTTTGCAGTTATTGCTACTTTGTGACGACCTTTAGCGCGTCTTGCATTGATTACGCGTCTGCCGTTTTTTGTAGCCATTCTAGCTCTGAAACCGCTTACGTTTTGTCTTTTTCTTTTAGTACCTTCTAAAGTACGACGCATTTTTATTTTCTCCTTGTAATTGTTTTGTTAATTAATATTAAGGGTTGACAATATATTAATGTCGGTATTTACTATACTATATTAGATATACTAAGGTGTCAAGTTATGGATAAAATAGATACAAATACTTTAAAATTTGGTGTTATTGGCTGTGGCAAGATGGCGAGTGCTATTTTAGGCGGCGTTATGAATAATAATTTTTTAAAAAACGATAACATATTTGTTTACGATATAAATAGTGATGTAAAAAATCAATTGGCATCTTCTTATGGTTTTTCGAAAACAAATTCAATTGAGGATTTGGTTTTAAATTCTGATATTATATTGCTTGCAACAAAACCTTTTGTTGTTAGTGAAGTTCTTGGTAAAATTAAGCCGAATTACAAAGGGCAGCTTATTTTATCAATTTTAGCCGGAGTAAAAATCGAAAAATATCTTTCTGTTTTAAATAATGGCAAAATTGTTAGGATAATGCCAAACACTCCTGCGTTGGTTAATGAAGGTATGAGTGCGGTGTGTTCTAGTAAAAATGTTTCAGATGTTGAATTTAATTTTGCATATGAATTTATGAAAAATTGCGGCAAGGTAATTAAAACAACTGAAAATAAAATTGACATTATAACTGCACTTTCTGGCTCAGGACCTGCTTTTTACTTTAGAATTATTGACTTAATGGCAAAATCAGCACAAAAATTAGGTCTAAGTTATGACGAGGCAATATTGTTGTCTGCTCAGACTGCTTTAGGTAGTGCAAAAATGGTTATAGAAAATAATTTTGATATTGAGCAATTAATTGCAAATGTTACTACTCCAAAAGGTTGTACAGAAGTTGGAAATAATGTTTTAAATGAGTCTAAAATAGATTTAATTTTAAATGAAACAATCGAAAAGACAATGCAAAGAGCAATTGAGTTAGGTTAAAATTTTTATTATGAAACATAATAAATTTGTTTTAAATTCCGAGTTTAAACCTTCAGGAGATCAGCCCAAAGCGATTGAGCAATTGACAGAAGGCATAAATCTTGGCATGGATTCTCAAATTCTATTGGGAGTTACCGGTTCAGGTAAAACTTTTACTATAGCAAATGTTATTGAAAAAGTACAAAAGCCAACTCTTGTAATTGCCCATAATAAAACACTTGCTGCTCAGTTGTATAATGAATTTAAAGAGCTTTTTCCAAATAATGCCGTTGAATATTTTATTTCTTATTATGATTATTATCAACCTGAAGCATATATTCCAAGAACCGATACTTATATTGAAAAATCGGCAACGATTAATGATGAAATAGATAGATTGCGACATAATACCACCAGAAGTTTGTATGAAAGAGATGATGTTATTGTGGTGGCTTCTGTTAGTTGTATTTATGGTTTAGGTTTACCCGAAAACTACTTTAGAGGAACTATAAGTCTTTCAATTGGACAAGAAGTATCTCGAAAAGATTTATTAACTTATCTTGTTGGGGTTCGATATGAAAGGAATGATGTTGAATTAAAACGCTCAACATTTAGAGCCAGAGGTGATGTTGTTGAAATTATGCCAAGCTATGAAAAGGTAATAAACAGAATTTCTTTTTTTGGTGATGAAATAGAATCTATAACAAGAATCGATGCGCTAACAGGTGAAATTATAGAAAAACCATCTGAAATAGTTATATATCCTGCTGTTCATTATTTATCTTATGATGACGAAGTTGATGAAACACTTTCTTTGATTAGAGAAGAATTAAATAATAGATTAATTGAATTAAAAGCTCAAAATAAAATTGTTGAAGCGCAAAGATTATCTCAAAGAGTTAATTATGATATTGAGATGATAAAAGAAATGGGTTATTGTTCGGGTATTGAAAATTATTCAAGAATTATTGAGCGTCGTGCTCCGGGGACTCCTCCAGCTACATTATTAGATTATTTTGGTGATGATTTTTTAGTTGTTGTTGATGAATCACATGTTACACTACCTCAATTAAAAGGAATGTCATATGGAGATAGAGCCAGAAAAGATGTTTTAGTTGATTTTGGGTTTAGATTACCTTGTGCTATAGATAATAGACCCTTAACGTTTGATGAATTTTATTCAAAAATAAAAGAAAAACATGCGCAAAAAATATATATTTCAGCTACCCCTGCTGATTTTGAGAAAAAAGAAGCCTCTCAAGTTGTGGAGCAAATTATTCGTCAAACAGGACTTTTAGATCCTGAAATTGAGGTTAAGCCGACAATAGGTCAAGTACAAGATTTAATAAAAGAAATTGAAAAGACGACAAAAAAGGGTGATAGAACTCTTGTAACTACTTTAACCAAAAAGATGGCAGAAGAATTATCTAGTTATTTGCAAAACCAAGGATTAAAAGTTCGCTATCTTCACAGTGAAGTTAAATCATTAGAAAGAGTTGAGATATTACGAGATTTAAGGCTTGGTGAGTTTGATATTTTGGTTGGTGTTAATCTTTTAAGAGAGGGGCTTGACTTACCTGAAGTATCATTGGTTGCTATCTTGGATGCTGACAAGGAAGGTTTTTTAAGGTGTGAAACTTCTTTAATCCAAACTATAGGAAGAAGTGCCAGAAATGCTGATGGCAGGGTTATAATGTATGCTGATAAAATTACAGATTCTATGCATGTTGCAATAGAAGAAACAATGAGAAGAAGAAAAATACAGCTTGAGTATAATAAAAAGCATAATATTACACCCAAAACAATTAAAAAATCTGTTCAAAATAATCTATTATCGCTTGTTCAAAGTTATCGCAGTGTTGAAGATGTTGTTGCGCAACAAATGGCTGAATATAATGTTGAGGTTAAGGATTTGCCAAAATTATTAGATAAACTGGAAGCTGACATGCATAAAGCTGCTAAATTGCTTGATTTTGAACGTGCAATTCAGTTGAGAGATGAAATTAAAAAACTTAAAAGTATGATAAATTAAGCTGCACCATTTTTTAACAAGTCATGGATATGAATTGCTCCAATTGGCTTGTTATCTTCAACTACAAACATATTTGTAATTTTTTTATCGTTCATAATTTTAACTGCTTCAGATGTAAACATATCTTTTGTGGCTGTTGTGGGGTTTTTTGTCATAATGTCAATAGCTAGAGCTGTTTGAGCATTTTTTTCTATACATCTTCTTAAATCGCCATCAGTGAAAATTCCTGTTAATTCACCTTGTTTGTTAATTAGACCAACGCAACCAAGCCTTTTTGATGTCATTTCTAAAATTAGTTCTTTAAGAGTGGAATGTTCTTCTAAAATTGGCATTTCATTTCCTGTATGCATTAAATCTTTAACTCTTTGAAGAATTGAGCCAAGTTTGCCTCCGGGGTGGCGTTGATTGAATTGTGCTTTTGAAAAGCCTTTTCGCTCAATCATTCCAACTGTTATAACATCACCTAAAACCAATGTTGCTGTTGTTGATGATGTTGGAGCTAAGCCCAATGGACATGCTTCTTTTGCTTGAGGAAGCTTAAGAACTATGTCGCCGGCTTTACCTAGTGAGCTATCTGAGTTTTTTGTTATGGCTATTAGTTTAATACCAAATCTTTTTGAATAATTGAGTACATCAATAAGTTCTCTTGATTCACCGCTGTTTGAAATTGCTATAATAACATCATCTTGCGTTACCATGCCTAAATCTCCATGGCTTGCTTCAGCAGGATGCATAAAAAATGACGGAGTCCCTGTGGAAGCTAATGACGCTGCAATTTTTTTGGCGATGTGGCCTGATTTGCCCATGCCTGTCAAGATTATTCTGCCTTTTGCTTGCTCGATTAAATCTAGGGCGTATGTTAAGTTTTCATCAAGCGTGTTTTTTAATTCTTCTATTGCTTCTATTTCACAATCTATTGTGTTGATTGCATTTAGAATATCTCTGTTTTGTAGTTTGTTAATCATATTGGCCTCAAATTTAATCTATTCTTTCTATAATTGTATATTAAAATTCATAATGTGTTAATATATTTTTAAAAAATATCAATTTTTTTTATTTTAATGTTTTTATTTTAATATATAGAAAAATCGGTCAGTGTATTATTATGATTAATAGCCTAGGAATTTTAGATAATTTTTATAATAAAAATATTAATTTTCCTAATAAGCAGCCATCTGTTGATAATGCTGTTTCTGGTAGTATGCAGGCTTTAGATCAAAAATCTTTAGCTTCAGCTCAAAATGTTCTTGCTTATTCTGCTGTTAACACTGCTTTGACTCCTTCTGATAAACAAAAATATGTTTATTTAATAAATTATTTAACAGATGTTCCGATTAGCCTAAATTCCGAGAATAAAACTTGTGCAATGCAGTTGGATTATTTGTTAAAAAGCGGCAAATTGCTTTCAAAATCAAAAAATGATAATTCAACAACTCTTGATAATTTGTATGATATGGCGACCAAGAAGCGTGCCTGCGATTTTAGCAGCAAGAATTTAATATCTTGTACTTTGGATATTTTAACAAATCCCAGAGTTGTTACTCAAACTTTTGGTGATGTACCTGAACATGAAAAGAAAGCTATTTTAGAATATCTGCCTAGTGATAATCCTGTTAAAAAAGATTCATCTTTAATGGATGTTGAAGCTTCTGCAACTTGTGCTGCTGCATCAAATGAGGTTAATTTTGCTGATAAATATCCTGCTGAATTTGCTCGTTGGGTTTCAAAACTTTCCGGTGAAGATAAGGAAGTTTATATTGATTTAGATTTAAAATCTTTATCAAAAAACCCTTTAGAAGCTGTTACGATATTAAAGTTATTGGATGCCCAAACCGAATCTTTTTCTTTTGATAAGGTAAGAGTTAAAATCAATGCCGACAAAAATGCCTACATTAGAGCTAAAATTCAAGAAAAATATTGGGATTATGGTGAAAGAAGCATTGTTGATGTATTAATTCAAAGTGCAATTATGCAAGCAGGTACTCAAAATATGTATGATTCATTATCTGATACACCAGCCGGGTTAATTGAGATGGAAAAAACATATGTTGAGTCTTTAATTAAAAATAAAGAAATTACATCTCTCGTTTATCAAAAAATTGATGATGATCAAAATTTACTTGGTTATAATTGCTCATTTGAAAAAATGCAAAAACATATTCTGGATACTCTTAATTCGGGTGATGATGTAATAGTTGGATATGTTTTGACAAATAAAACTTCAGGAAAAGCTGATTCTCCTTTGTATAATCCTGAGGTTGATGGCGCACCAAATAAGGTTATTAATGGACATGAAATAACTATTGTTGACTATAAACAAGATAAAAACGGAAATGTAATATTTATCTGTGTTGATACAGATGATGATAATCCTAAATTTGTTGAATATAGCGCTGATTGGTTGTTGCCAAAATTACATCATGCCGGCTATCCAGCTAAAATTGTTGAAAAAGATGAAAAAGAAATAATGAAAAATGTTGCCTAAAAATTAAAAAGGCGACACCCAGATTCGAACTGGGGGATAAGAGCTTTGCAGGCTCCTGCCTTACCACTTGGCCATGTCGCCTTAGATTATCATTGTTTTTATTTTATTAAATAAATAATTAATGTCAAGACTTAAACTTCTGCTTTGATAGCAATTTTTTTGTTTTTCTGTTTTTATTATATATATATTGTAGAGGATAAAATATGGAATCATTAAGCCCTATAAATAAAACATTAATTGAAAAAGTGAAGTTAAATAATAATCAGACTTCTAAAAATATTCAAGTTCAAACGCCAGTGCCTAAATTAAGCGCCGATAGTGTTGAACTATCTACAAAAACACAAAAACAAGGTTTAATTGATAAAATAAAGTCTAATAAAAAACTTTTGATTACAGGTACATCAATAGCGGCGTTAGCAGTTGGGATTGCAATTGGCATTAGAACAGGCAGAGCTGATAGAATTTTAAAAAGAAGCGATGGAATTTTGAACCAAGGTCAAAAACAATATAATGAAGTTAAAAAACTGATTGATGAAGGTGCTAAAAATAGTTTTTCTAATGTTTTTGATGAATCAGATAATTTAATTAGAAATTTTATTGATGACGAAAACGGACATAAATTAATGCAAGAATTTTCTGGCGAAAATATTATAAGAAGAACTCAATTCAACCCTGAAGATTTAAGTGTTGATTTTATTCAAAGTGGCTATAAAAAATTAAAAAACGGCATAGAATATATTAAAGAAAATTTTGAATTTAAAAATGGCTTTTTAGACCGTTTTTCAACTCGAAATGAAGTTTTCCCTAACCAAACTCATAGAGCGAATGAAGTCTTTTGTTTTAAAAATAATAAATTAAAGCAATATTTTAAAGGTTATAATTTTGCCGAAAATCAAGTTTTGTTTTTTGAAAGATTGTTTCAATTTGAAAATGGTGAATTGACATTTTCTAAAAAAGGTTGTAAATCTTAATTGATTATTTGTAATATTTTGTAAATCAGCTATTTGTAATAGCAAATTTTTTTGGTTTTATGCTTTATACTAATAGTAATTTAGGAGTATAACATGGAATCAATAAGCCCTATAAATAAAACATTAATTGAAAAAGTGAAGTTGAATAATAATCAGACTTCTAAAAATGTTCAAGTTCAAACGCCAGTGCCTAAATTAAGCGCTGATAGCGTTGAATTATCTACAAAAACACAAAAACAAGGTTTAATTGATAAAATAAAGTCTAATAAAAAACTTTTAATCACTGGTGGTGTGGCTATTGCCGCAGTTACAGCAGGCATTATATTTGGAACTAAAAAAGGAATTATTCCTTTTAGTATAAACGCTAAAGCAAAAAATATTTTAAAGAGGAGTGATGAAATTTTAGCTCAAGGTAGCGACATTATATCTCAAGGTCAAAAAGAATATGATGAGGTTATAGGTTTATTAACTGAAGCTAGTGAAAATGGTTTTTCTGAAGTTGTTGATGAATCAAAAAATTTTATTAGAAGTTTTAGTCTTTCAGATATTCCGGGGTGCTCTTTTATGAATGAATATGCTGATAATAAGATTTTAAGAAGAGTTCGTTTTTCTCAATTGGATAATGGTTTTGATATTAAAAGTATACAAAAAGGTGTTGAAGAATTAGCTGATGGTGGTGAAAAAATTACTGAAGGTTTTAGTTTTTCAGATGGGCATTTATCAAGTTATATAAAGGGTTTTGAAGGATTTGCAAATGGAAACACAAAAGTTGCTGAAATTTTTGATTTTTCAGATGGCGCTTTATCTTGTAGATGTATGAAGGGTTCTGAAACATTGATTGATAAAAGCATAAAAGTTGCTGAAACTTTTGATTTTTCAAATGGTGTTTTATCTGGTTATGCAAAGGGTTGGGAATCATTAGCTGATACAAGTGTAAAAAATGCTGAAACTTTTGATTTTTCAAATGGTGTTTTATCCGGTTATGCAAAGGGTTGGGAATCATTAGCTGATGGTACTGAAAAAGCAACTATATCAAATAAATATGAAAACGGTAAATTAATTAGCCATCAAAAGAATATTGAATTATAACAACTAAATTCATTTAAGCATATTTTTGCTTCTTAATTGTCTGTGGAAGGTGATTGCAAATCTATGGGCTTCATCTCTTATTCTTTGGAAAAGATGTAAGGCTGCAGAATTTTGCGCCAAAATTACAGGTTCTTTTTTGTTGGGTAAGAAAACTTCCTC
>CALURR010000104.1 GCA_944323195.1 Candidatus Gastranaerophilales bacterium | reverse complement strand
CCTGTTAGATAATAATTTTCATTGTTTAATTCTTCTTTAATCAAAAAAGGATATTCTGTTTCAATGAAGAAATTTTTATTGTCCTTTAGTTTGTCCATAAAATTAAGATAGATTTTTCTTTCAGATTCTTTTAAATCTAAAAGCATTTTTGATACGTCAAGTCCCTTTATATAGGCGCAAATTAAGCTATGGAATTTTTTACCCAGATCAGTTCTTTCGTCTTTTTTATATAAAGATAAATGATAAACAAATTTATCTATAAATTCACTAGGATTTTTATCTAAAATTTTAAGAGAATGCGCACTAAATGTATCAATTATTTTAGGCATATTGAATTAATCCTTCCAATATTTCAGAATTTTTTTGTTCTTCTATTTTTGAAAAACGTTTATATTTATTGCTCGTAGTTAAATATAATTTTTTCTTAGCTCTTGTAATGCCAACATAGATTAATCTGTAATTTTCTTCAATTATGTCTTTTTTAAGTTCAAAATCACTTTTTGGTTCTTTTTTAACTTTTTGGATAAAAATTGAATTTTCTTTTAATTTATATTCATTAATATCAAAGCATAAGTTTTTTTGTGTCATTTCAGGAATAAATACCCAATCAAATTCATCACCTTTTGATTTATGAAGGGTCATAATCTGAACTGCATTTGCTTTTTGAATTGTATCATCCACTGAAAAGAATTTAATATTAGAAAAATTGTTTTTATATTGAATTTCTCTTAGACGATTAACTGTTTTTTCAAAAGTCTTTTGGCTTAATTGAATTTTAGCGGCAATAGAAGCTACAAGAGAAATATTATCTTTTTGTTTTGAATTAGAAAAATAATATGAACCAATTTCAGTAACTAATTCATAAATTGAGGTTGTGTTTTTAAATAGAAAATAATTCAAATCCCACCATAATTGACTATCAAAATCATCTTTTAAAAATATTGCTTCATTTAATGATAAAGCATATTTTACTTCGTCATATTTATAATAACCAAACTCAAAAAGCTCACGAGCTATTTCAATAACTTTTTTATTATCATAAGGATTTACAATAAATTCTAGTATCAAAAGCGTAATTCTATAAATCGGGTTATTGATTAAATTATCAGAGTTTTTATAAGTCTTAATTGAGTTTTCTTTTAATAATTTATCCCATTTACTTATTGCAAAATTACTCCTTAAAAGTATTCCTATAGTTGCATTTTTGTCATTTTTTAAGATATTTTTTATCTCATTTAAAATAAATTGATTTTCAAGATTTTCTTCTTCAAAAATCTCTATTTTTACAGCATTTTTATCAACAATATTAACCCCTTCTACTGGCTTCATAACCAAAGATGAAAAAGCATTAATTTTATTTTTCAGCGCATATTTTACAGTATTGTTAGCACAATCCAAAACCCCAGTGGCACACCTTTGACACCTGTCCATAACAACATTTTTAGATTTTTCCATGAACTCTCTAAACCCGGCTACGTCTGAATTTGTAAAGGTTGAGGTAATTGCTTGGTTAATATCTCCACAGCGTATTATATTTTTATATTTGCCCCCTAAAAGAGTGATTAGATTTTGTTGAGTAAAACTTGAATCTTGGGCTTCATCTTCAATTATTATCTTAACTATATCTTGATAATATTCTAAAATATCTTTATTTTCTTTTAAAAGTTTTAAACTCAACAACAATAAATCGTCATAATCAATTAAATTTTGTTCTTTTAATTTTGCTTGATACGCTTGAAAAACGCTTAAAAATAGTCTATTTTTACAGTCAAAATCGCCATAAATCGATAATTCATTTTTATATGTTGATATAGCTGAATCATATAAATCAGTTTTATCAGGTGCAATTCCAAGTGAATAAGTAATTTCAGCTAAAATCGCACTTCTTTTGATTTCATCTATAATTTCAAAATCATAATCAAGCCCAAGACGAGAAAAATTATTATTTTCTTTTATTATTCTAAGCGCAAGCCCGTGAATTGTTGAAATATTGGGTAGTTCCGCTAAATCTGGGTATTTTGCTTTTATTCTTTCTCTAAAGTTCCTAGCTGCTGATTCCATAAAAGTCATAACAAAAATATTTTTTGGTTCAATATCAGATAAAATTTCACCAGATAAAATTTTATCCACCAATAAAAGCATAATTGTTGTTTTGCCTGAACCTGCTGTTGCGCTTACAGACATCAAACCGCCTTTATAATTTAGAACTTCTTTTTGGTCATCCCTTGGAATAATTGGTTTTACTTTAGTTGTCTCTTTAATTTCAGAGTTAATTTTATAATATTTATCAATTCCTGAAAAATTTTCTTGGCCTAATGAATCGTAAGAACTTTGATATAAGGTTATTTTATCAGCCAATAAATAAAGCTTATATAAAATTCTTGCTGTTCTATCAAGAGTCAACTCTATATTATCTTCAAGTTCAAAAGTGTCTTTTGACCAAGTTTTTTGCATTACCCAAGCATTATATAAAGGTCCTATATCTTGTCTTAACCAGTTTTCATTATTAATATCCAATAAAAACTGATATTTTGTTTTATATGAATAATCAATTATTTTTTGCGCAGAAGATACAACAATTGAATTTTCATCAATTTCATCATCAGATAAGGGGTTTTCTGAAATAATCGTGTTTTCAAGTTGAGTTATTAAATCGTTATTTGAAACAGAATTTTTAAAAACTTCTTCAAAATCATTGATTTGCTTTAATAATTGCGCAATTTTAATGTAATCTTTTGATAATTCTCTATCTATTGGTAAAAAATTAGAAACTATCTCATAAAGCTGAGTTGATAATTTTTCAAATCTTATTTTTTCATAAATTTCAATTAGTTTTATAAATTCATCATTATTTTTATTTTTAATAAAATCAAAAATATTAGACCCCTTAAAATCTCGCTCAAGTTTATATTCTTGAATTATTTTAACTGATTCTTTCTTATCTAAATTTAAAAGCTCAATAAAAATTCCTTTTAAAATATAAGGTGAAATATCTTCATTGTTTTTATCATTTATTATTTTTAAAAGTTCTAAGATATATGAAATTATTTTATTTTGATTTAACTTTTCATTCTTAGTTAAAAAATTAAATTGAAATCCTGATTTTTCTAATGAAGTTTTTAAAAATTCGTCTGACAGAGGAGTTATTAAAGAAATTTCACAAGGTCTAACACCTGAATTAATAAGAGTTTTAATATCTTTCAAGACTTCATCTATCATTTCATTTCTTTTTAAAAATGATTTTAGATTGATATTATCAAATTCGATTTTTTGATTATTTTTAACTAAATTTAAAATTTCTTTTGCATTTAAAATCTTTTTATCTTCAATTTTTGGTTTTATTTCTTTTTGAGATAAAAATTCTTCAAAATTAATATTTATTGCGCCCAGATAGCCTAATCTTGATGAACCATCTGAATCATAAGCAATAAAAAATTCTCTAATAGTCGGTTTAATATGTTCTAAATATGCTAAAACAACAGGAGTGATTTCATCAGCATCATCAACAAAAACATAGCTAAATTCATTTTTTAATTTTTTATATAAAAATTCAAAAATATTCATCTGTCTTGTATAATCAAAAGCTCTTAATTGGATTGATTTTAGCTTATATTTATTAATTGCTAAATTAGCTTCTGTTGAATAACTCTCTTGTAGAATTTTTGCTCTTTTTACTACTTCTTCATCAGACAAATGATTTAAATTAATTAAAGCATTTCTTCTAAAAAGCTGATGCAATAAACTTGTTTTAGAATTATAACCTGTAAAATCAACTTCTTTTATACATTCTTTAAAAATATATTGGCTAACCTCTAACCCACACAAATTAGGAATAATTTTTCTATTCACATCACTTTTGATTGAATTTTCAACTATCGCCCAATTATCCAGAATATAGTTATAAATTAACCCCTCAAAACTATATATTTTAAGGTTTCCAATACTGCCTATTGGTGAATATTTTTTAATTTTATCAATAAAATCTTTTTTCTTTTTTGAATTTCTTAATAAAACAAGAATTTCTTTAGCATTTACACCATTTTTTAAAAGTTTTAAATATTCATCAACTAAAATTTTTTCTCTATTATTGCTATAAGGCGCATTTATAATCATAATTCTATAATATATCAGATGGGTCAATATCTACAACCATTTTAATATCAGATGGCAATTTAATCGATTTTAAAAATCTCAAAATTGTTCTATGGCCATTTTCAGAAAGTTTATTTTTAATAATAATATTATATCGATATTCTTCTTTAATTCTATTAATCACGCAAGGGCAAGGTCCTAAGATTAATATTGTTTCATCAAGGGATATTTTTTTAATATATTCACTTAGCGCAAATTCAATTTCGGCCGCTGATTTTTCAGCTCTAAAATCATCTTTTGATGATAAAACTATTCTAATCATTTTTGAATATGGAGGATAGTCAAGCATTTCACGTAATTCAATTTCATTTTTATAAAATTCTTCGTAATTTTGCTCTTGTGCGTTTTTTAAGAATATATTATTTGAATTATAAGTTTGAAAAATAACTTTCCCTTCTTTATCGCCTCTGCCGGAGCGACCTGCAACTTGGGTTAAAATTGAAAACCCGCGCTCAGAACTTCTATAATCAGGCAAATTAAAGCTCAAATCAGCGTTAATTACTCCAACTAAAGTTACATTTTTATTATCTAAACCTTTTGCTATCATTTGGGTGCCAACTAAAATATCGATTTCGCCTTGTTGAAATCTTTTCAATATTTCAACGTGTTCATTTTTCTTGGTTAAACTATCAGAATCAAGCCTTTCAATTCTATAATCAGGAAACATTTTTTTAGCTGCAATTTCAACTTTTTCACTACCCAAGCCAAAATGCTCAAGAGCTTCGCTATCGCATTTTGGACATTTTGGATTAACAATTTCATAATTACAATAATGACATTTATAAGAGTTTGTTTGATTATGATAAATCAATGGAATAGCACATTTTGGACATTCTATAACAGTTCCGCATTCAAGACATTGAGTGTATGAAGCAAAACCTCTGCGGTTAATTAAAAATATAACCTGTTCCCCTTTTTCAATTGTTTCTTTAACATTTTTTTGTAAGGTTCTAGAAAAAAGAGTGTAATTTTTTTCAGCTCTTTCTTCTCTCATATCAATTACAACTACTTTTGGCAATAATGCATTATTATATCTTTCTTTTAGGGTGAATAATGAATTAGTATTAATTGCTTCATAATAGCTTTCAATTGATGGCGTCGCCGAGCCTAAGATTAATTTTGCATCATATAATTCACAAAGTTTTTTAGCAACATCACGAGCATTATATCTTGGATTAGGCATAGTTTGCTTATAGCTTGAATCGTGTTCTTCATCAATTATAATAAGCCCCAAATCTTTCATAGGCGCAAAAACAGCACTCCTTGCACCAAAGAGGATTTTTATTTCATTATTTCTTAATTTTTTCCAAGTTTCATATTTTTGTGCTTCAGTTATAGAACTATGCCAAATAGCCACACAATCAGCGCCAAAGCGCTCTATTGTTCTCATTGTTAGTTGAGAAACAAGGGCTATTTCAGGCGCCATAAATATCACATTTTTACCTTCACTAATCGTATCTTCAATTAATTTAAAATAAATTTCGGTTTTGCCTGAACCTGTAATTCCATATAAAAGCGAGGTTTTAGCATTAACTTTTTTAATTTCATCATAGACTTTTTTTTGTGTTTTAGACAATTCAAAATCAGAATTTATTTTTTCAATTTCAAAAATTTTGTCTTTTATTTTAGGTGTTCTATATTTTTTAACATTTTTTTCAAAAAATTTTTGAGGCAATGCCGTATTTAAAACTGTCTGAATATCACAAAAATAATAACTTGAAACCCATTCTAGAAGTTTTAAATATTCAAGAGAAAATAATGGAGTACTATCTAAAATTCCGCCAATTTCTTTTGCTTTTATTCCTTCTTCAAGATAATTTGTAAACCCTACAACATAAGCTTTTAATTCTTCTTTTCTTCTTCCAAAAGGAATTGAAACGGCTTGACCAACCTTAATTTCATCTTTTAGAGCATCAGGAATTAAATAGCTGAATGTTTTTGTACCCAATTTATTTATATCAACCAAAACTTGAGCATATTTTAAATTCATTATTTAACAAGCCCCATAGGAGTCTTAATTTCATTATCAATCAACAAGAAAATATCTTTTGCAACTTCGCTTCCTTGACTAAATTCACTGTTTTGAGGAAGAACTTTTATCTCTGTTTGATTTTGGTATCTTTTAGTTAAAGTCAAAAGATAATATTTTGAACCAGCCAAGAATAATATATAGCCGTTTTTTGTTTGGATTTCAGATATTTCATATTTATCTGATGAACTAATTGCGCTTAGTGCACTCATAAAAAGACTATCAGCGTCTTTAGAATATATTTTATAACATTCATTTAATACATTTGCTATAGCGCAATTAAAAGATAATATCAAAGCTAAAAACAATATTATTTTTTTCATCTTACTTTTCCATCCAAGTTTTACCAAGTCCAATTTCAACTTTTAGTGGAACTTTTAAAGGCTGATTTTGCTCCATTGCTAAAAGAGTTAATTTTTTAACTTCATCAAGTTCATCTTTATAAACATCTAAAACAAGCTCATCGTGGATTTGAAGAATTATTTTAGATTTTAACCCTTTTAGTTTTTGCGCTAACTCCACCATTGCCATTTTAATAATATCAGCGCTCGACCCTTGCAAGGGAGCGTTAATTGCAGCACGAGCCGCAAACTCTCTAATATTGGCGTTTCTTGAATTTAATTCAGCTCCTAAATATCTTTTTCTACCATAAAGCGTTTCAACCCAGCCGTTAGCTTGCGCGCATTCAAGAGTTTCATTAATATAAGTTGAAATTTTAGGATATGTCATAAAATATTTATTAATTAAATCTTGTGCTTCAAAAGGAGTTATATTAAGAGTTTGCGCCAAGCCATATCTTGTTTGGCCATAAATTATTCCAAAATTAACGGTTTTAGCTTTTCTTCTCATCTCTTTTGTAACTTCATCTATTGGAACATTGAAGATTTTAGATGCCGTAATTTTATGAACGTCCATTTCTTCACAAAATGCCTTAATCAAACCCTCATCACCTGAATAATGCGCCAAAAGCCTTAATTCAACTTGAGAATAATCAGCGCTCATAATTAAATAATCGTCATTTGTTGGAACAAAAGCCGCTCTAATCCTATTTGAAAATTCAGTTTTAATTGGAATATTTTGTAAATTAGGATCAGATGAAGATAGTCTTCCTGTTGTTGTAACTGTTTGATTAAAATGAGTATGAATTTTACCATCTTTTTTAACTAACTTAGGCAGAGCGTCAATATATGTTGTTTTTAATTTCATCAGTTGACGATGTTCCAGAATATCTCTTGCTATTTTATATTCTAAAGCTAATTCATCTAAAATTTTAGCATTTGTTGAATAATTGCCTGATTTACCTTTTTTCTTTGGCTTTATTTGCAATTTATCAAATAAAACTTCAGCAACTTGTTTAGGTGAATTAATGTTAAATTGCATGCCTGCTTGAGAATATATCTCTTTTTCATAATCTTTAACTTTTATAATTATTTCATTATCAATTTTTTTCAAACAATCAACATCTAATTTTACCCCTGTTTTTTCCATGTCTTTTAAAACAAAAGCCAGTGGCAATTCAACTTCGTTTAATAATTTCAACTCTTTTTCATTAAGATTTTCATTATAATATTCATATAAATCAAATAAATATGAAGCTAAAAGAAAATAGTCTTTTTCATCGGGAATTACATTAAGGCATTCATTAATTTGTGTAATTAAATCGTGTTTTCTTGATGAATCTTTAATATAGCTAGCTAGTTGAGTGTCTGAAATTACTCCTTTAATATCATAATCAATATTTTTAGAGTCGTATGTTATTTTTTTAATTTCAGAATTATCAAGAATTTCTTTTATTTCATCTAAAGGCAATTTTAAAACAGTATCATTTTTGTAGGCAACATAGCAATAGTTGCTGTCTTCAAAATCTAATAAAAACCCAATTTCATTTGGTTTATTATCTTTTAGATAGTTTTTTGCTTCAATAGAAGTTAATTTTTTAATTTCTTTAATCTTTTTTTCTTCAACTTGACCAAATAACCCAAGTTGTGTTTGTTCTTGTTCTAGTGGCATAAATTGCACGATATTATTATCACAAGAGTTTGATGAATTAAAAGGAGCAAGCAATTTATCTATATTTTTTACAAATGAATAAAATTGCATTTTAGCTAAAAATGCTTTTACAGTTTCTTTATTGGGAATCGTCAAGCAAGCTCCCTCAAAATCAAATTCAATATCTAAATTGGTAACTATTGTTGCTAAAAATTGAGATAAATAAGCATTTTCCCTGCCTTGAACAAGTTTTTCTTTAAGAGCTTTTTTTGTTATATTTTCAATATTTTCATAAACTCCATCAAGAGTTTTATATTCATTTAAAAGTGCCGATGCTGATTTTGGACCAATTCCTCTAATCCCTGGGATATTATCGGAAGTATCACCGCACAAAGCCTTATAATCAACAATTTGACTCGGGTAAACTTCCATTTTTTCATAAACTTCTTGTTTATTATATTTTATTATTTCACCTTTTGATGGAATTAAAACGGTAGTTAATCCTTCATCATCAACAAGCTGAAAACTATCTCTATCTCCTGTTAAAATATAGGTTTTGTGTCCTTTTTTCTGTGCTTGCAGGGCGATTGTGCCGATAGCATCATCACCTTCATAGCCCATTTTTGTCTATCTTGGAAGATCAAGAGCAACAAGTCCTTCTTTAATTAATTCAAGTTGAGTTCTTAGGGTGTCCGGCATAGTTAAT
>CALURR010000103.1 GCA_944323195.1 Candidatus Gastranaerophilales bacterium | reverse complement strand
ATCAATATCATCAGCTTCAGATTCCATTAAATCATATATGGTTTGTAAGTCCATCTCAGCGTCAGACAAGTAAATTTTTAATAAATGGTTTTCATCCATTAAAAAATATGCAAGTTCGTTTTCAGTAAAATCAGGATTTCTAGACAAAAAGTCCTGCTCAGAATTGATTAACCGTTTAATTAATTCAATATTTTGAGGACAAGCGCTTGAAGCCATAACAGCTAAAGGATAACTAAAATCTTTTGTATAGCATTTTTCTTGTGCAAATTTAATTAAACTCATAGCAGCTTTTGATTTTTCTGCGCTATTTATATTCGACATTGCATTATGCAAATAAACATTATTAAATTTTGCATCATTTAAAAGAACTTTTGCAACCTGGGCACTATGCGCATTTGTAAGTGTTAACACTTTAAGAATATCCTCACTCAACAATTCATTCATACTGACCAACGGAAAACCGTATATTTCATTATTCTCATTATAACGTTCCATTCTTTCTTCGGTATTTAAAATGACATCATCAGATACAAATTTTTTCTTTAACTCTCCGTATACACTTAACATTGCAGCAGTATCATTATATGTTTTTAAGGTACGTTTTCTCGGAACTTGCGCTTCATATTTATATGCAACACGCAAAAAGTCATCATCAAGTTTAGAATATTTTAAATTTGGTTTTTGACTTAAAATCCTTGGTCTGTTTGATAAATCAAAACCATTACAAAATATATCATTAACTTCTATTTGCTCTTTTGTATAACCATCCTGAATTAATCGAGAATACATATTAAAAATTGGATTATTCAAAAAAGCACGCATATCAACTTTTTCATAAGGAATTTTTGAATCATCATTAAAATCTGCTTTTCCCTTAAAAACTGTGGCCATATTTTTTACTTTATTGCACCTATTTAAAACAGGAGAGCTAATCTGGTGAATTTGCATAAATAAACCTTTCTTTTTTGACAATAAAAATAAAAAGAAAGGTTTTATTTTTTTGTTATTGTAAAATAACTATCTTTACAAAACTATATATTAACCTCTTTTGACAACAGTCGTTAAAGGCTCACCATAGCTGTCAAAATGCCCTGTTGTTTCTTCAATTGTATATGAAATTGTCTCATCTTTTTCTTTTAAATCTGTAGCCAGTTTAATAGCATCATTAATATTGGAAAATTCACCGGCTAAATCTGGGTTATATGAACCTTTTTTCTTAACAAAAACATTATACATATTTTTCTCCTTATTTTTACATCTTTAAAATATCACTCAATTACAACAAAAGCAATCGACTTTTCTTTTTCATGAGAAATAGAAAGCAAAATTTTATATTTTTTTAATTCATCAATTAATACGTTCACAAAAACAGAACCATTATCGTTTTTTAAAATTTCAATTTTAGAATAAGGTATTAATTTATCATAAATATTTGAAAATGCCTTAACAACGGCTTCTTTTGCGCAAAATCTTGCGCAAAGATGAGGGGCGGGAAAATTATTTCTAAAGCAATAATCCAGTTCATTAACAGTAAAAATTTTTTTTAAAAATTTTCCATCATTTTCAAGGGTTTTATCTTGAAATCTAAAATTATCTTCAATATCTACACCAATTGCTAACATATAGAAATAATAACACAAAAATAAAAAGCCTCTTATAATAAGAGGCTCTGAAAATCTGTTTTGTCTTGATTCTCGTGAATGAAAGGTTAGTGTGTGATTAGTGTGTTTAAATTTTTTAAGGGGTTATTTATGTCTTACATATATATAAAGTATATATAAGAATAAAAATTGCAAGATAAACAATTATTGTTACATAACTTAACAAGACATTTTATTAAAAAAGTATTAGAATTATTAAGTTGCTCTAAAGAAGTTAAAAGTATGAAAATAAATTTTGTAAACTGTCTTGCCTTTAATCAACAAAAAAAGGTAAATTTAAAAACTTCAAATAACAAAACAAATAAATCTTTAAACATACCAAACACAAAAAATACTACAAATGAAACAAAAGAAATTCATTTTGGCAAAAGCTCTAACTGGATTACAATAGGCTATGAAGTAAGCCCGCAAGGTGCATACATAAGAGATTTAATCAGGGCAGAACTCGAAATGAAAGCTACATTAAGAGATAACGAACTGCAAACAAAAAAACCTACAGCAGTAATATTGCCCCAATTGCCGGAAGAAAGTAAATACTACCAACTTGGAGTGCCTGTTACTTATAAAGACGGAAAAAAAATGTATATATGTGCAAATCTTAAAGATGCACCTGATTTGAATGGATTAAGGGGAAAAACTCCTCTATCAGGAAAAAAGCAGGCGCTAAATTGGAGAATTCAAGCACTAAAAAAAGCAGGAATTAAAACAGTAATCGACCTTCGTTCAACAGGCGAATGTTCAAAAGCAGCACTTGATGCACTGCAAAGCAATAACCTGAATTATATAAATTTCCCTGTTGAAGATATGTCTTGGCAAACAAAATCACTAAATGATATAACTCAATTCATAGAAGCAATCAATCAAGGTGATTTTTATGTTGGCTGCGCAAACGGTGAAGCCAGAACAGACTTGGCAATTGCTATAAATTATCTTTTTAATCCAAAAGCAAAAAATTATCCGACATTTTATTTTGCAAAAGCAAACACCAGAGGTGTAACTCTAAAAAATAATATTAGACAGATAATGGATTTAATCGAAGAAAATACCCAAACAGTAATAAATTGGGGTTATAAAGATGAAAATTGCTTTAAGCAACAATTTAGCCAAAAATTAAAAACACTGTTTGAAAATCTAAAAAATAGCAAATAAAAATTATTTTTGCGTTTTATATATGTACAAAACAAGGTACAAAACATGCTCAAAATATCAACCAATACAACTCAAATTGCCATAAACAAATATACAAGACCGGTTAGCGATAAAATTAATCATACCTATTGTGTTGTTCGAGAAAAATTTCAATCTACAAGCAAAAAGAAAACAAGCAATAGCATACTAACAAAATACTTAACATTTAAAGAAAAGCTTACAAGAAAATCTAAACCCATTAATCAAAAAATATTACAAGAAGCAGGCATACCAAATTATGAACCCATATCTCAAAATGGTGCAAGAGGCGAGGCATTATCCTCAAGGAAAAATAGACGCTTTTTAAAAACGATAAAACAAGCGGGAATTGATACGGTAATTGATTTAAGAAATCAGTATGCCAGCGAATCTTATCCAAGTCTATGCAAAAAAAACAAATTAAAATATTACAATATTCCCATTGACTCATCAGGAATAGACGATAGAGAAATTATTAAAAATTTGCCATTATTATTTAAACTATTAACAAATAGCAACTATTATATAGCTTGTGCACAGGGTTTGCATAGAACAGATATTGCCCTTTCAATTAATTACTTATTTAATCCAAAAGCAAAAGAGGTGCCATTCTTAAAAGGACATATAAGAAATGGCAAACTAAAAAGCGATGATATAATCAGAAGAATAAACAGCATCAAGAGAGAATTAACAGAAAAAGAAATAAAAAAACTTGGTTGGAAAAATGATTTTGAAGAAACATTCCAGCAAAGAAAAAACAATCTTATCAGCTATAATGCCGGATTTATAAACAATTAAAAAACCCGATATAATTATATCGGGTTTTTTAACATCTAATTAACTTAATTAGTTATCAAAAACGTATGCCATCAAGCCAGATTCTCTTGCTTTTTTAACAGCATTTGATAACATTCTTTGATGTTTAGCACATGTACCTGTAATTCTTCTTGGAAGAATTTTACCTGCTTCAGATAAAAATCTTTTTAATTTAGATACGTCTTTGTAATCTAAACAATCAATTTTATCATTGCAAAAAGAACAATTTTTCTTCTTTTTTACATCTTTTAAATCTTTAGCCATTTTGAATTATTTTTCCTTTTCTAGTTTTTCGACCACCGTTAAAACGGTATTTCATCTTCATCTATTAAATCTTGAGCTATCTCATCTTGGTTAAATGAAACAATATTATCGCCATTTGTAACTGAAGCAGGAGCATTAACAGGATTTCCTGAGATTTTTTCAACCGCATTTGCATTAATTTCAAATACTTTTTTATCTTTTCCATTTGGAAGTTTATACGTATTTACTTGAAGTCTTCCTTCAACAGCAACACTATCACCTTGCGAAACAGTTGCAGAAATATTTTCAGCAAGATTACCAAATGCAACAACTCTCAAGATAGTTTCTGTTTGAGCATCAATATTGATACTAAAACCTGCAATTGCCATATCATTTTGAGTAAATCTTTTCTCAGGTGCCTTAACAACAGTCCCTGTTACAAACGCTTTAGCAAATGACATCTATGCACATTCCTTTTTAGTAAACATAACTCTGATAACTGAATCATTAAGTTTTAATTGTCTTTTTAATTCAGCAATTTTGTCAGATGGAACACAAACAATTTGGTTTACCATAAATCCATCGCTAAATCCTTGAACTTCATAAGCCAATTTTTTTCTGCCCATTTTATCGCAATTAACTACTTCGCCGCCAAGAGAAGCAATAATTTCTTCAACACGAGCAACAACTTTATCTGCTTCGTCATTATCCAAGTTTGGTTTAATTATTGTGAATAATTCGTATTTTTTCATTTTTTCTCCTTTGGTGATTGTATATATGTTGGATGATAACACGAACATATATACAAAACAAGAAAAATTTTGATTTTGGTATATTTTATGAAGTTTTAATTATATTAAATTTGATATTCTCCATAAAAAACACATTTTGCAGGACCCTGCATATATACGTGGTTGTTTTCATTATATTCTATATTTAAAACACCGCCGGGAAGAACCACATCGCATTTTCTTCCTATCAGGTTTCTTTTAACACCTGCAACAACAGTCGCACATGCACCTGTACCACACGCAAGCGTAATCCCGCAGCCTCTTTCCCAAACATTCATTTTTACTCTGTTTGACGAAATAATATTTACAAATTCTACATTTGTTTTTTCAGGAAAAATAGGGTCATTTTCGATACTTGAACCAAAAGCTCGCGCCTGAATTTGAGCATCTTCTTCGCAAAATATTACACAGTGAGGATTACCCATTGAAACTGCTGTTGCACAATAACTTTGAACTTGAAAATCAAGAGGATTGTCGCAATTTACAGGAATTGAAGCTGCGTCTAAAATAGGTTCACCCATATCAACTAAAACATTACCGTTTGGAAGAATTTCAGGAGTAATTATTCCTGCAAGAGTATCTACGCTAAATTTATCTTTATTTACAAGGTTGTGTTTTCTTGCAAATTTTGCAAAACATCTAATTCCATTTCCGCACATTTGTGCAACAGTTCCATCAGAATTAAAGAATTTCCAGCCTATATCTGCAATATTTGACTCAGTCGGGCAAAACAAACCATCCGCACCAACGCCAAAATTTCTATCGCACATCTTTACAGCTAAATCAGAAGTTGCAATATCATCAAATAATATTACAAAATCATTTCCCAAACCTTGCCATTTTTCAAATTTAATTGACATATTATTCCTTTTATTTGTTATATTCTAAAAATATTTCTTTAATAAACTCAAAGCCTTTTTTGATACTTTCAATTTCGACCTTTTCATTAGGTGAATGCATCGAATAAATATCAGCCACTCCAACTAAGACAGGAGAGAATTTTTTATTGAATTTATTGGTTTTATTTGCATAAATATGCGTTTCAGCGCCAGCGTGAAAAGACTGAACCTTAACAGGAATATTTATTTTATTACCAACACATTTTGCAATTTTTGACATTTCCTGATTTATAGATTTCTCAAAAGGCAGCATGTGTATGTTAACATCCATTTTTGCCTCAGCCCATTCTTTATATTTTGAGTTAAATTTATCAATCTTCTTTTGAAATTTTTTCAATAAATCTTGCTCATATTTTTTAACAGAACTTCTTAGAGAATAATGGGCATAAGCTTTTGTGTTTATGACATTATCTGCTGATAATGTCACCAAAGTTTTTGAATAAGGTTTTTCTATTTCTTGTTTATCTAACAACCTTTCAATACCAATATCAGTAGCTCCGGCAACAATTGAACCTAAATTACAAGATGTAATCGTAAAACCATTTTCAATTTTATATACGCCATTTGGAAGTTTTGAAACCAAATCAGCTATTAATTTAGCAGCATTATAACATTTCTTATCTTGAATATCGTTTCCGCTGTGACCGCCTAATTTTGTTGTAACTTCAATATCAATTTTTGTGTAACCGGCGCCTGCTATCTCAAAATTTCCCAACTTGTCAGAATCTAAAACCAAAACATTTTCGCTTTCCAACTCGTCAAATTTGACATTATTAATACCTGTCATAGACGTTTCTTCATCTCTTGTTAAAACAATTTCAAGACCGCCATGTTTAATTTCAGGATGTTTTGCAATATAAATTGCAACCCCAAGAGCAACAGCAACTCCAGCCTTATCATCAGCACCAAGAGTTCTTGTTTTATCAGTTTCGAAATATTTTCCATCATCAGAAATCTTTATATTAACAGGTGAGCTATTTCCGACAACATCCATGTGAGCTGAAAGCAACAATGGCTTTTTATCATTACAATTAGAAGGTATTCTAATTATCAAATTTTGATAATTATCATAATAAGCATTAATTCCATTTGTATAAGTGTATTCTAAAATTTTATTTGAAACATTTATTTCTCCCAATGATGGAGAAGGAATTGAAACCAAATCTTTAAAAATACTAATTACATCCATTTTAATACCCTCTTACTTATACATTTTTATAACATCAATAGCACCATCAAGAACTTCTTTTGCTTTAATTCTTGCTTTAGCTGAGCCATCATAAATTATTTCTTTAATCAATTTATCATTATTTTCAAATTGAGATCTTTTTTCTCTTATTGGTCTTAACACTTCATTAACTTTTTGCGCCAATCTTTTTTTGCATTCAGCACAACCCATTGTAGCATTTTTACAACCTTGACACACTTCATTTATATCATCTTCAGAGCCAAATATTTTCCAATATTCAAAAATTACTTCACAATTTTCAGGATTACCTTTATCATCTTTTCTTATTCTATTTCTATCTGTAATACCTGTTTTTATTTTCTTTTCAGTTATTTCTTCGCTATCAGATATTTTAATATCATTATTAAAAGATTTACCCATTTTATTACCATCAAGTCCTTTCATTAATGGTATTTTTGTCAACAAAGGCTGTGGTTCAATAAAATAATCTGCCTTATATATATTATTAAATCTTCTTGCAATATCTCTTGATAGTTCAACATGGGCTACTTGGTCAATTCCAACCGGCACAAAATGAGTATTAAAAGTTAAAATATCAGCAGTCATTAAAACAGGATAACCAAATAATCCATAAGAAAGATTAGACATATTCTCTTGCTTATCTTTCATAATTTTTGCCAAATCTTTTAAAGTTGGATCTCTTTCAACCCAATTTTGAGGAGTAATCATAGATAAATAAATGTGCAACATAGCAGTTTCAGGCACAAAAGATTGAAGATAAACAGTTGATTTATCGGGATTAATTCCTGAAGCCAGCCAATCAAGAAGAACATTTTTTACATTTTCTTTCAAATCGTCAGTTTGATTATATTTTGTGGTAAGTGCGTGCCAATCAGCAATAAAAAAATAGCTTTCATATTTTTCTTGCAAATCAACCCAATTTTTCAAAACTCCAAAATAATGTCCCAAATGAAGTTTTCCGGTTGGACGCATACCGGACATTATTCTTTTTTTATTTTCCACAATTAATCTCCTCTAATAAATCAAGAGCTTCTTGATAATCATCAAATATCATAAGTGCTTGCCTTATATGCTCTTGAGCTTCTTCTTTTTTGTTGCATTTTAATTCGCATTTAGCCAAATTAGTTAATAATATATGATTATCCGGATATTTATTAGCTAATTTATAAAATATGCCCATAGCATTTTCATATTCTTTTTGCTCCATATAACATACAGCAAGCATATTTAGTGTTTCATCATCTTTTATTGTTTGTATAATATCAAGTAAAAATTCAATTGCTATATCATACTTTCCTTCTTGAAAATAACATTTTGCAATATGATTCTTAGCAAGAAAATTATTTGGATCAATTTTTAATGCATGTTGTAATGTACTAAGAGCAGACTCTTTATCTCTTTCAATTAAATAAACATAGCCCAAATATGCAAGAGCATCTGCATTATCAGCTTCATATTTGATTGCATTTTTGAAAGCTTCCTTGGCTTCATCAATTCTGCTTAACATCATATGTGCAACGCCAAGAGAATAATGAAACTCAGAAACATCGCCTTCTAATTTTATTGCTTCTTGCATTTCATCAACTGCCCAATCGTAGCAATTCATTTTTAAATACAAAACACCTAGGTCCTTATGCGCATATGGATTTTGGGGCTCCAATATAATACATTTTTTAAACATTTCTTTTGCATTATCAAAATCATTCATTTCTATGTAATTAAAGGCAAGATTGTAGTATACTTCAACATCAATCTTTCCTCTGTTAAGAAGGATTGTAAATGTATCAACAGATTCTTCATATCTGCCTAATTTTCTTAACAGGGTGCCTTTTTTCTTAATTAAATCAATATTTTTTTCATCTAACGATAAGAGCAAATTTGCATTTTCCAATGCCTTATCATACTCTGAAGTATTCATCAAACACTCCAAATAAGAATAACGATAATGGGTATTATTTGGATATGCCATTACTAAATTTTGATAAAGCGTGCTAGCCATTGAATACTGTTGCGCTTGCAGTGCACAATTTGCTAATGTTGCAAGCATAGTAATAGAAGGATCAAGAGAATATGAAATTTGGAAAAATTTTAAAGCATTTTCATATTCGCCCATAGTTTGATACAAAACACCTAAATTGTATATAGTTAAGGAATTTTTATCATCAAGTACAAATGTTTTTTGAAGAATTTCAAGAGATTTGTCATATTCCTTTAAATTCATATAACAAACTCCAAGACTATTCATAATAGATAAGTGTTCAGGATTCAACTTTAGCGCAAGTTCAAGGTTTTCAGCCGCATTTTTATAATCTTTCTTCATCATATATGATGTTGCTAAAATATAGTAAAATGAATAATCCGGTTCTAACTCAGAATTATTTAGCGCCTTTTTAAATAATTCAATAGTACTATCAAACTGGGCAAACTCAATATAAATCATACCAAGACTTTTATACGCATCAAGATAATTTGGGCGAAGTTCTAAAACCTTGCTAAAATTTTCAATTGCTTCTTCTTTATTGCCAACTCGACTATTGCAGCTTGCAAGATAAAATAAACTCGTTGCATCAGACGAATCAAGCTCAACTACTTTTTTAAAAGCTTCAATTGCACTTATAGGATTATCAAGATTTACCTCGCACAAACCAAGATTCTTATAAGCCTCTATATTTTTCTCATCATCTTTTATAATCTGCTCTAATAAAGCCTTAGCTTGTACATAATCTTCGTTATTAATTAAATCAAGTACATCATTCATCATATCTTTTTCCATAAGATAATTATACTTAAAAAAGGCAAAACAACAAAATTATTTATACACAAAAATAAGGCTCTAAAATAGAGCCTTATTTTTAAAAAGTTCTTATTATTTATTTTCGATTACAGCTTGAGCTGCAGCAAGTGCTGCTTGAGGTATTCTAAACGGAGAACAAGATACATAGTTTAGCCCGATTTTATGAGCAAATTTAACACTATCAGGATCACCACCATGTTCGCCGCAAATACCACCAATTAATGTTGGGTTAACAGCTTTACCTTTATCCATTGAAATTTCAATTAATTGGCCAACGCCTTTGAAATCCAGTGTATCAAAAGGATTATATGGAAGGATTTTTTGTTCAACATAACGTTTTAAGAATTTACCTTCAGCATCATCCCTTGAATAACCGAAAGTCATTTGAGTTAAATCATTAGTACCAAATGAGAAGAATTCGGCATAAGGTGCAATTTCATCGGCAGTAAGTGCTGCACGAGGAATTTCAATCATAGTACCAAATTTATATTCAACTTCAACGCCTTTTTCTTTCATCACATCTTGAGCTACTTTAACTAAAATTTCTTTAGCTGTTTTAAGCTCATTCACATGACCAATTAAAGGAATCATAACGTAAGGCATAACATTGATACCTTCTTTTTTAACATCGCAAGCTGCTTCAAAAATTGCTCTAACTTGCATTTCGTTAATTTCAGGGTAAGTTAAACCTAAGCGGCATCCACGAAGACCCATCATAGGATTAGATTCAGATAAACCTTCAACAATAGTAAGAAGTGCTTGTTCTTCAGTATAATCCTGTTTAAGAACCTTTTTAGCCGAAACTTCAGCTATCAATTCTTCTTTAGATGGTAAAAATTCATGCAATGGTGGGTCTAAAAGACGAATTGTTAACGGTTTTTCGCCTAAAGCCTTAAACATTCCATAAAAATCTTGATATTGCATTGGAAGAAGTTTATCAAGGGCTTCTTTTCTAGCTTCTTTTGTTCCTGCAATAATCATTTTTTGAACCCAAGGAAGTCTATCCGGATCCATGAACATGTGTTCAGTTCTACACAAGCCAACACCTTCAGCATGGAACATAAGCGCATTTTCAACATCTTTAACTGTATCAGCATTAGCTTCAATTGTCATAGTTTTAATTTCATTAACCCAAGAGAAAAATGTTTTAAAATTATCATCAATTTGAGCTTCTGCCAATTTAACAGCACCGTCCATTACAAGGCCTTTGCCGCCATCAAGCGAAATTACATCGTCTTTATGGTAAACTGTGCCATCAGCACCGGTCAAAGTTTCTTTTTCAAGATCGATTTTCATATCTTCACAACCGGCTACACAAGGTTTACCCATACCTTTAGCTACAACAGCAGCATGTGATGTTGCACCGCCTCTTAGAGTTAAAACGCCTTGAGCAACAGCCATGCCATGAATATCATCAGGGCAAGTTTCTATTCTAACCAAGATAACTTTTTCGCCTTTTTCGCCACGCTCAGCAGCTTCGTCTGTATTAAATACAATTTTACCAACAGCAGCCCCAGGAGAAGCATTAACACCATGAGCTACAACATGAGCTTCTTTCAGAGCTTGAGCGTCAAAGCAGGGCAGTAAAATTTGATTAACTGTATATGGATCAACTAATTGAATAGCACGTTCTTTTGTAATAATGCCTTCACGTTCCATTTCAACAGCAATTCTAACTGCAGCAGTTGCAGTTCTTTTGCCGCTTCTTGTTTGAAGAATATATAATTTACCTTTTTCAATAGTAAATTCCATATCTTGAACATCTTTATAACCATGTTCAAGCTTTTTAGCTATATCAACGTATTGACGATATAAATCAGGCATTTCTGTTTCTAATTCGCAAATTGGTTTTGGAGTTCTAATACCTGCTACAACGTCTTCACCTTGAGCATTTGTTAAGTATTCACCATAGAATTTATTCTCACCTGTTGCAGGGTTTCTGGTGAACGAAACGCCCGTAGCACAATCATCACCCATATTTCCAAATACCATTGTTTGAACATTAACAGCAGTACCAAAATTATGGTCAATTTTATTCATAGTTCTATATGCAACAGCACGTGGAATATTCCAAGAACGGAAAACTGCTTCAATAGCTTCTTGTAATTGAACAAAAGGATCTTGAGGAAATTCTCTTCCTGTAACTTCTTTGATAACATTTTTATAAACAGGAATCAAAGATTTCCAACCCTCAGCTGAAATTTCAGTATCTTCTTTAACGCCTTCACGTTCTTTTAGTTTTTCAACTTCAGATTCAAAATATTTTTGTCTGTCCATATCCCAAGCAACAGAACCAAACATTGTTAAAAATCTTCTATAGCTGTCATAGCAGAAGCGAGGATTATTTGTTAATTTAACCATTGCTTCTACAGTTTCATCATTTAAACCAAGATTTAATATAGTTTCCATCATGCCAGGCATTGATACACGCGCACCAGAACGAACAGAAACAAGCAAAGGATTTTGACTGTCACCAAATTTTTTACCGGTTTGATTTTCAACATCACTTAAAGCTTGTCTTACTTCATCCATTAAGCCTTCTGGCATTTTATTCCCATTATTAATGTAGTCCATACATACTTCTGTGGTAATTGTTAACCCCGGAGGTACAGGCAAACCTAAGTTTGTCATTTCAGCTAAGTTAGCACCTTTACCACCAAGGAGGTTTCTCATATCCGCATTGCCTTCTCTAAAAA
>CALURR010000102.1 GCA_944323195.1 Candidatus Gastranaerophilales bacterium | reverse complement strand
TATTAGCAAATTATTTTTTTCAGAGTCATTAAATAGCATGTAAACTCCTCTATAAACTCCGTAATACTAATTCTATCCATCACGGCTTAATTTGTTCACAAATTAGCCGTTTTTTTTATTTTCAAATATTAAAAAATATAAATAATCTTTTTAGAGGCTTGAAATTTTATGTACAAATGTACATAATAAAATTATGAAAAAATTAACACAAAAACAAAAAGAATTTTTTGAAAAATTAAAAGAAAAATATCAGCTAAGGGCACTATCAAGCTATGAAAAAATAAAAAACGAGCTTGGGTATAAGTCTAAAAATTCAATTAAACAATATATTGAAGTTTTAAAAGAAGAAGATTTAATTGAAGAAATTGATAATAAATTATATATAAATAAAAATCAGTTTGGTGCATATTTGGCCTCAACTTCTGTCAAAGCCGGCTTTGCGGCAGTATTGGAGGATAAAATTGAAAAAAGAATTTCCCTTGACGAGATTTTAGAAATTAATTCACCATCTACTTTTGTTTTTAAGGTTTCAGGGGATTCTATGTGTGAAATAGGGATTTTGGATGGCGATTATGTGATTATTAAAAAAACTTCTGAGGCTATGGTCGATGATGTTGTTTTAGCTGTTGTAGATAATGAATTTACTTTAAAAACCTATAAAAAAGATTCTAAAGGGTATTATTTAAAGCCTGAAAATTCTTCTTATCCCATTATTCGTCCTAAAGAAAGCTTATATATTTTTGGTGTTGCACTTGGAATAACAAGGAAAATTAAATGAAAAGAGTTATAGCGCTTGTTGATTGTAATAATTTCTTTGTTTCTTGTGAAAGATTATTGAAACCTGAACTTATAGGTAAACCTGTTTGTGTTTTATCGAATAATGATGGTTGTGTTGTTTCAAGGTCAAACGAAGCAAAAAGAATGGGCGTTGAAATGGGTGCACCTTATTTTATTGTTAAAAATCAATTTAAAAAAGTTATTTTCTTGTCGGGTAATTTGCCTTTTTATTGTGAAATATCAAAAAGAATTATGGATAAACTCTATGATTTCACTCCTGACGTTGAGGTTTATTCGATTGATGAAGCTTTTTTGGATTTGACGGGTTTAAGAAAAACTTTTAATTGCTCTTATGAGGAGCTTGTCGAAAAAATTGTCAAAGATATTAAAAATGAAATTGGTATTGATGTATCAGTTGGGCTTTCTTATTCAAAAGTTTTAGCTAAACTTGCAAACGACAAAGCAAAAGCTTTGCAGAAAATAAAGGTGGATAAAAAAACCTATAAAATAGGATACAGACAAATTCAAGAAGAATTAAAGTCAACTTTGATTTCTGAGGTCTGGGGAGTCGGGAAAAATACAACTGCTTTATTAAAAAAACATTTAATTCAAAGTGCTTGGGATTTTGTATCGCAAGAAGATGTTTGGATTAAAAAGAATTTAGGTAAAATTGGGCTTGATTTAAAGCAAGAGTTATTGGGAAATATTATAAATCCTGTTCAAGTGGTTTCATCTATTCCTAAATCAGTTTCAAGAAGCGAGAGTTTTAAGGAATTTCAAACAGATAAAAATTATATTCAAGAGCAATTAAATATTCATATTCATAAGGTTTGTAAAAAATTAAGAAATGAAAATCTTACAACAGGCTGCATTTTGGTAATGTTAAGAACAAAAGATTTTCAGGTTTTTGATATGAAAATCAATCTAATTTCGCCAACTAATACAGAGTTTGAACTTGTTAATCACTCAAAAGAAATTTTGGATAAATTATATCAAAAGGGGATAATATATCGTTCTGTCGGGTTTTGCGCAATGAAATTATCAAGCGCTAAGACTCAGCAAATTTCTCTTTTTGATGGTGGCGATAATTTAAAAAAACAAGAATTATCAAAATCTTGGGATAAATTAGAAGAAAAGTTTGGAAAAGGGATTGTTACTTTGGGTGCTAAAAAGAAAGAAGTTCCTAAAAAATAAAATAACTGCCATGATTGGCAGTTATTTACCGAGTTATATTTTTTGTATTTGCTCGGGCAAACTCCTATATAGGTTTCCATCTTTGTGTATCGCAACAACCTTGAAGGTTGCTTCAATATACGTCTTTTTTGTTTTTTCATCAACTATTGTTTGATGAAAAATTAGGTAAAACTTACCCTTTTGAGTGATTTGTGTATTAATTATAATTTCGTCATCTAATTTAGCTGACTGTTTGTATTTTATGTTCATTTCAGCAACAGGCAATACTATATCTTGTTTTTCAAGTTCTGATAGTTTATAGCCTGATTGTTCGCATAACAATACTCGTCCCATTTCAAGCCATCTTAGATAGCTTCCATGCCAAACAACACCATAAGAATCAGTGTCTGCATAAAATACTTTTTGTTTAAAAGCATGACTCATAGGACAATTTTAACACAAATAAAATTATTTGACCTTTTAAATTTTATGTTAGAATTATCTTATGTTTGAAGTAAGAGTAGAGACAAATTTTTCATCAGCGCATCATTTGCTTAATTATAAAGGCAAATGCGAGAACATGCATGGGCACAACTGGAAAGTTGAGGTTGTGGCAAGAGGCTGTGAGCTTGATAAATCAAATATTTTAGTTGACTTTAAGACATTAAAAAAAATAGTCAATGAAATTATGGATTATCTTGACCACAAGGATTTAAATGAATTGGATGAATTTAAAAATGAAAGTCCAAGTTCAGAATTTATAGCAAAATTTATATATAAAAAAGCTCAAGAAAAAATCCCTCAAGTTTATAGGGTAAATGTTTGGGAAACACCAACTTCAAGAGCGAGTTATTTTGAAATAGAGGAATAAATATGCACACTCTGCAAGCAATAATAACAGGTTCAATCCAAGGATTGAGCGAATTTTTACCAATATCAAGTCCAGCACACATTGTTTTTTCAAATGAATTGTATGGTTTAATAACCAAAACGGCGCTTGATGGTGTTGTTAGCCAAGAAGAAATATTTTTTGATATTATGGTGCACTTGGCAACATTGTTTGCGGTTGTTATTTATTTTTTTAGTGATTTAAAAAATATATTTTTTTCATTTTTTAAAGCTTTAAAAGAAAAAAATTATCAAGATGAAAATTTTAAAATATTTAATTATATTGCTCTATCTACGGTTATAACAGGTATTATTGGTTTAGCTTTAAAAGATAGAGTAGAGTTTATTATAGCAAAACCAAGCTTAATCTGTATCTTGCTTTTTATAACCGGAATTATTTTATTATTAAGCGAAAAAATGTATAAAGGGAACGAGAAAATAACTCTTAAAAAGTCAATTTTTATTGCGATAGCTCAAGGGCTTGCGGTTTTCCCCGGATTTTCAAGAAGCGGTTTAACAATAAGCACAGCCCTATTTCAAGGAATGGACAGAGTTCAAGCTGCAAGGTTTTCATTTTTAATGAGTATACCTGTAATATTCCTTGCTTCTTTAATTTATCCTTTAATGGAGTTAGATTTTAGTCAAATTTTAACTTTTAATTTAAAAGCAATTTTTCTTGGTTCATTGGCTTCATTTGTTGTTGGTTATTTATGTATTAAATATTTTATGAAGCTTTTGGGACAGTTAAGTTTAAGAACTTTTGGTTATTACTGCTTAATAATTGCCCTTGTGATGTTTTCAATATTTCAAGTCTTTTATCATCAATAAGTTCCAGATTGTCTTTGTTGCTTAATTTAGATATATATTTGATAGCTGTATCATCTTTATCAAAATCAAAATGTTCAACTTCAAATCTTGGAGCCATAAGAGGATATTCTCCATCTTTTCTTGCTACAAAATCATCATAAGCAGCAGTATATGTTATTGAGTCAGACGGATTATTTATATCTATTGGGTTTTTGTTTCCGTTTTTATCTATAAAATTCATTTCCAATAAATCACCTTTATCGTTGATTTTATAGGTTAAACCGCTTACTTGTAAAAGCCCCGGTTCGCCACCTGATGATGTCATTGATTGTTTTGCGGCTGTTTTAATTGCCTCAACAATTTGTTTTTGTGTAACTTTTGTTTTAAGAAGTTTATTTTTCATTGGGGTGGTTTCAGAAATGTCTCTTTCGGTTAAATTTCCTACTTTTGGCATTTTTCTAATATTGGCAGAATTAATAATGGCAATATCACAATCAAGTTCAGCTCTCATTGAATCCGCTATTAAATTTGTCCAAGCGTTTGCTTCTATTCTTCTGTTTTTTGGTATAATAACGCTTTTGGAAATTTTACCAACCTGAGGGCTTTTGCCTAGATTTTGTTCTTTAATGTATTCTATAACCGGACTTTTTTCGCTTTGCGGGCTTTGAACAAGGGTGTTATTTGCTTTTTTAATAACTCCGTTGTTATCAAATTCGACATCTAAAAGCCCGTAATATTTTCCATTTTCTCCTGCTTGAGTAATAATAACAGGCTCGTTTGATTTTGAAGATAAAAGGTTTTCGCCTTGTTGAATGCCATCAATAACAGTGTGGCTGTGTCCTCCCATTACAATATCAACGCCGTCAAGGTTTTTAGCTAATTCTTTTTCGACTTCATTGCCGGTGTGAGATAAAAGAATTATTCTATTAACCCCTTGTTGTCTTAAATTATTGATTTCATCTTGCAAAGCTTCAACGGTGTCGTCAAAGTCCATTACTTCAACACCTTCTTGGGCGGTTTTTTTTGTACATTTTTCAAAATCAATCGGCATAGCGCCAATAAAACCATATTTTACGCCATTTTGTTCTTTTATTATGGATTTTTTTGCAAGTTCTCTCATTGGATTATCGTCATCAAATTCGGCATTTGTGACAACAAAAGGAATGTTTTTGCCTTTTATGGCATCTTTAAATCCATGGGCTCCGCCGTCTAATTCATGATTTCCAACGGCTGAAGCAGCAACTTGCATAATATTTTGCATTAAATCAAAAATAAAGCTGTTTTTCTTTGTGTCTGCACCTGAAACATTATCTCCTGAAGATAGAACAAAGTGAGCTGTGTCTTTATTTTTTGCTTTGAAATCTTTTGCACTCTCAACTATACCTGCCATTTGATCTGAATTGCCGTGAGTATCGTTGTAGTAATATATGCTTAATTTGTTTTTATTTGGGATTTTTGGCTTGGTTGAAGCTGCAAAGTTATTAAAATTTATAGAATTCATATTTAACATACCAAGATAAAACCACTAAACAAAAAAAATTGCCAGAACTTAAAAATTTTTAATATATTAGGTTGATTTAATTTGCAGTGCATTTATTTATACTTTATTCATTACAATTGGGGAATATTTTAAATGCCAATCAGTTCAAAAAATGTTAAAAAGCAAAAGACAACTGCTCTTGAAGTGGTTAAACCGCCTAAAACGAAACCATATAACGATATTGATTTGAATAATTGGAAGTTGTATGAAAATGTTAAAACTGGCACTTGGTGGGAATTTTCTGCTCGCGAAAAGAAAAATGGTCATAGCTATGATTACCATGGCAATTATATCCCTCAGATTGCAACCCAGCTTTTAGAGAGATACACAAAAAAAGGCGATATTGTACTTGATTTATTTTTTGGTTCAGGCACTACAGGAATTGAAGCAAAAAATATGCAAAGGCGCTGTATTGGTGTTGAATTAAAGCAAGAAATGGTTGACTACGTTTCACAAAAATTTAGTCAAAAAGAGCTTGTTGTTGATGTAAATATAATTCAAGGTGATAGCGCAAATGAAAAAATAAAGGACAAAATCCAAGCTCGTCTTGATATTATGGGTAGAAAAGAAGCTCAATTATTAATTTTGCATCCGCCTTATGATGATATAATTAAATTTTCAGACAAAAAAGAAGATTTATCGAATTGCGCTTCAACAGAAGAGTTTTATGATTTGTTTAAAAAAGTTGCAAAAAACGGCTATGATTTATTGGAACAAAATCGTTTTGCAGCTTTAATAATTGGTGATAAATATGCAAATAGCCGTTATATTTCTCTAGGGTTTGAATGTCAAAGACGCATGGAAGAATTGGGTTTTGTAACTAAGGCTGTTATTGTGAAAAACATTACAGGTAACGAAAAAGCCAAAGGTAAAACCGCAAATTTGTGGCGTTATAGAGCTTTGTCGGGTGGTTTTAATATATTTGAACATGAGTATATTATGATTTTTCAAAAAACTAAATTGAAAAAAGTTAAAAAGTAATACGGCTTATAAGTTTTATAGGCAACAAAGAGAATAAAAAGGCTGCATTTTGCAGCCTTTGCTTTTTGAGATTTCGGTATTTAATTAATTTATGAATTTTTCTTCTTGGGGATTCCTTTAACAAATAGTACAAGTGGAATTATTACAAAACAAGCAATGGCGCATACTTCAAAAGTATCTCTAAAAGCACCCATGTTTGCTTGTTGCAGCATTTGTTTATACAACATTGTTTGTGCCATATAGTTTGAGTGAATATCGTTAGACATTGAAATGAATGCTGATTGATAATAATGTAGTCTTTCAATGAAATTATCATTTAACATAGTTAAATTATCAACCAAATAGCTTTGATGTACTTGAGCTTTTCTTGAAATCAGAGTTGTTACAATTGATGTTCCGATTGCGCCGCCTATATTTTTTAATAGGTTTTGAACACCTGAGGCGTTTGTCATTTGTTCGTTTTTAAGAGTCATAGTAGATAGTGTAATGATTGGAATCATACACATAGACATTCCTACACCCATAATAAAATTAGGTATTACAATGTTCATTGTTGCGATATTCAAGTTTAGTTCGCATAACATAAAGCTGGATAAACTTAATAAACCTAAGCCAACCATTACAAGCAGTTTGTTATTTATTTTGCTTCCTATTGTTCCGATAAATACAACAGTTGAAAGAGCGCCAACGCCTCTTGGCATCATTGCAAGACCTGAAAGGTAAGCATCATAGCCCATTAAACCTTGTAAAAATTGAGGAAGTATTGCTAAAGACGCCAATAGCACTCCTTGCATTACGATTTGAATTACGGTTCCAAAGAAGAAGTTTCTATCTTTAAAAACTTTTAAATCAATTAGTGAATCTTTTTTGGTTGATTGGATATAGAAAAACCATATTGCAAAAACAACAGCAAAAAATGTCAACCAGCAGACCCAAGTTGAACCAAACCAATCGGCATCGTTACCTTTATCTAGCACAATTTGCATACAAGTAAGCCAGCCTATTAGCATAAAAAATCCGATATTATCTATTTTTACATTTTCTTGTTTTTTAGCGTATGGCGGATCTTCTACGAATTTTTTCGCTAAACCGACTGCCATAATTCCGACAGGAATATTAATAAAGTAGATAAATGGCCAAGACCAGTTGGTTGTTATCCATCCTCCTAAAACAGGTCCGATAATTGGTGCAATGACAACAACAAGACCAAAAAGAGCCATTGATTGAGCCCTTTTTTCAATCGGGAAAAGCTCTAACATTATTGCTTGAGATAAAGGCAATAATGCACCACCGCCAAAACCTTGCAATATACGCATAATTACCATTTCAGGAAGAGAGCGGGATGTTCCGCAAAGCAAGGATGCAACTGTGAAAATAATTATACTTAATATAAAGAAATTTTTTCTTCCCATTAATTTACTGAAAAAATCAACAGATGGGATTACAATACCTGAGGCAATCAGATAACTCGTTAAAACCCAAGTACTTTCTTGTCTTGAAACAGAGAAGCTTCCTGCCATGTATGGCAGAGCAACATTGGCTATTGTTTCATCTAAAACAAACATAAATGCTGCAACCATCAAGGGTATACAAATTACCCAAGGGTTATTATTTGGTTTCCAAGTTTCTTGTGTTGTGTTTGCCACTTTATTTGCCTTTATTTAACTTTAACTTTAGGTACTACACTCATTCCTGAAACAATATTGTACTGAGATTTATCAATAGGTTCATCAAATACAATTTTTACGGGAATTCTTTGAACTATTTTAACGAATGAGCCTACGGCGTTTTCAGGCGGGAATAGACTTGATTTGGCACCTGATGCCCTTTGAATTGAATCAACGTGGCCTTTGAATTTTTTATGTTTATAAGCATCAACTTTTATTGTAACAGGTTGTCCGGGGCGCATTTGACCTACTTGATTTTCTTTAAAGTTAGCTACAATCCAAATTTCATCGGGAACAATAGCAAATAGTGGTCCTCCAACTGAAACATAGCTGCCTTTTTCAATTCTTCTGTTTGTTATTGTTCCTGAATTTGGAGCTATAACATTTGTGTATTCTAAATTAAGCTTAGCTTGATTCATTATTGCTTCAAGTGTTTTTAAGTCGGCATCGGCAACATTTTGTCCGTCAGAGAAAATGTCTTCTTTTGCTTTTGTTTGGCGAGCTAAAACTGCGTCATAATTAGTTTGTGCTTTGTCTAAGACTTGTTTTGAAACAGCGCCTTGTTGGTATAGGGTTTTGTATCTTTCAAGGTCTGTTTTAGCCAACTGAATTTCGGAATTAACCGCACTTAAATTGGCTTTTGCATTTTTTTGGTTTAAAAGAGCTTTTTGATAAGCTGCTTTTGCTTGTTTATATTTTTCTATATATACCTCATCATCAATTTTGGCAACTAAATCACCTTTTTTAACTTCCATATTATCTTTAACATAGCTTTCAATGATGTGTCCTGATACTTTTGGAGTTATTTGAATTATATCAGCTTCAACATATGCGTCATCTGTTGATTGATAATGGCTTTCATGAAATAGATATAATGAAGTTAATATTGCAACTACAATTGCAAGAGGTATTAATATTTTTCTTTTTTTTGGTCTTTTTGGAGTGGTATTTTCTTCTTCTTGAATATTTTCGTTTGACATTTTTATCTCCTATATGTTTGTTTTTACAGCTTTTTCAACTACTTTTATAAAATTTTGAAGTGTTTTTTTTGTTTTTTCAATTGTTTCTTGTGAAATTTCGCTTTGAATTTTTTCTACAATAGGTTCTGATATTTTAGACATTTCATCTATTATTTTGGCACCTTTTGTTGTAACAGTGAGGATTTTTGCGGGCCTATTATTTTTTGTTGTAAGTTTAATTTCAACATATCCTTTTTCTTTTAGGTAATTAACCAATTTTCCTGTGTTAGAACGGTCTTTTAATAGAATTCTTGCTAAATCTCTTTGGCAGCAATCTTTTGTTTCAGAGATTATTTTAAGTGCCAGATGTTCGTTTGCGCTCAAGCCAATTTCTAGTTCTTTAAAGAATTGATCAAAAAGCATGTGAAAAATTTTTGCACTCACGTGGATTTGATAAAATAAAGAATCTTCGTATTTTGTTGAATATTCGTAGTCCATAGTTCTTTCTGATTAATGTTGTATAAAATACATGTTGCATTTGCAACATTAATATGCTACCATCCTATTATAAAAAATGCAATAATAAAATTATAAGATACCATTTAATCAGAGGAATTATGAAAAAAATAGTCGCATTAACATTATTAACATTTTTTAATTTTGCTTTTGTTGTAAATCCTGCAAGTGCAATTTTAGAAAAAAATAAAGAACAAAAAGAACAAACGGTTCTTGATTATGTAAATTTTGATTGGTGGAAAAGACAAAATGATCCACATTTGGAAAAATATATTGCAACAGCAATTAATAACAACTATGACATTAAAACTGCTGCATTAAAAATAGAACAAGCTAAAATAAATGTTATGGCTACAAGAGCTGGGCAGCTTCCTGTTGTTTCAGTTGGAGCTGCTCCTTTTTTAACAAAATTTCCCGAACAGAGAAATACTCAAGGTTCAATTGCATTGCCTATAATGGCGCAATATGAGCTTGATATTTTTGGAAAAAATTGGGATAAAACAAAATCATCAAAAAAATTATTGCAAGGAGTTGTTTATCAAACACAAGCTTCTGATATTGCAATAGTAGCTCTTGTTGGTTCAACTTATTATAATATTGTAAAATTAGATAAAGTAATTGAAATTCAAGAAAAATTAACTCAAGACAGAAAAGAAATTTATGATTTAATGAAAATTTCAAATCAAGAAGGAATTAGTTCAACTTCTGATTTGATTTTGGCGGAAAAATCATATGTTTTAGCCCAAAACGATTTAATTGAATATAAGAAAAACAGGACTAATTTATTAAATGCTATGGCTGTTTTAATTGGTGACAGTCCAAATAATATTAATGAATATAAAAGAATTTCTTACGATGATCTAAGTAATGAAATTGTTGTGCCAAAAGAAATTTCATCTGATATTGTTGTAAATCGACCTGATTATAAGTCAATTGAAAAACAATTAGAATCGGCAGGGATTGATGTAAGGGTTGCAAAAAAAGAATTTTTACCAACATTTAATATTTTGGGTATGTTGACTTTTGTTGCAGCATCATCCTTTGGCGCAATGAGTTGGCAAAACGCTTTTTCAATTTTGGGTGCAAGTGCTGATTTGCCTTTGTTTACAGGTTTTGCTCGTATTGCAAGTTTGAAATTGCAAAAAAATAAATATGAACAATTGCTGACTCAATATCAAAAAACAAATATTACTTCAATTCAAGAAATTAATGATTCATTATATAATTTAAAATCTGATAATGAAAAATTGGAAAATAATATTAAAGCTTTTAATATTCAAGACAAAGATTACAAATTAAGCCAAGCAAAATATAAAACAGGCGTAATTTCTAAGTTGGATTTATTGCAGCAAAAAGAAGCACTTTTATACATGGAACAAAATGTTGCTTCTTCAAAACTTGCTTGTTATATAGATAAGATAGGATTATATAAAGCAACGGGTGCAAAAATTTAGCAATAAAAAAGACCTTGTATAAGGTCTTTTTTATTAGATATATTTTTCTGCTCTTTTTAGAGCTTTATCGGCATTTTGCATTGCTAAATTTAATTTATCCGTTTGTTCTTTGCTATATTGATAGCTTGGTGCAACAAAGTCGCTTGATGGAATATATGTTGCCGTATCTATCGGTTGAGCTTTTGTTTCTTGAGTATTATTTGTTGTTTGAGCTGTTTTGTTTAATAAACTTGTTTTGTTTTTTATAAATTGAGTATTATATGGACTCATTTGAAGCTGTACTTTTTCACCTTGTGGTGTTTGATTTGTATTGGTTGTTGGTTGAGCCGTGTTGGCGCTAAAATTAATTTTTTTGCCGTCTAAGAAGTCTAATAATAATTTTGGGTTTTTATTTAATTCTTCAGCTAATTTAGGGTCTGATTGAAGCTTTTTAATTGCTTCGGGGTTATTTTGAATTTTTTGGATAAATTCACCCTGTGTAATTCCAAGTTCAGGAATTATCTTGTTTTTTTCAGCTTCAAGTTTTGCTTTTTGTTCTTCTTCAGCTTTATTATATGGTTTTCCAAAGATTTTATGAATCATACCTCTAATTGGCTTAGAGAACATAGATGAAAATACAAACATAATCAAGACAAATCTCAAAGCGCCTCCGGTAAATCCTATTGCAGAATTTTTTAAATAAGCAAGAAAACTGGTTCCTTTAGATTCTCCAAGACCCATATGGAAAAATCTGCCAATGGTGTTTTTTATTCCTTTTGAAAGAATAGTCTTGCCTTCTAGGTTTCCAAGGCTTGCAAGTCCATAAGTTGTCGCAAAAGCTAGTGGAGTAGAAATTGCAATTGAGCCTATTGTACCTATATAATCATCAGCAATTGTAGCAGCTTTTTTGTCATTAGGTGCATCTTGAACGTTATTATATAAACTCATAATGCTTGCACATAAAAAAGCGCCCATTCCTGATTTATCATTAACAAAGTTAGAAACTGATTCGGTTGGTATTAGAATAGATTTTTGGACCAATGAACCTATTTTTGTATCAGCCAAAGACCCATTTGCTATGTTGAATTTCATCATTGAATCGCCAAAATTGCCTTTGCCAAAACCTTTCCAGTTTTTAAAAAGTTTTTTGCCTGCTG
>CALURR010000101.1 GCA_944323195.1 Candidatus Gastranaerophilales bacterium | reverse complement strand
ACTCCAAAGGGTAATTTAGCTAAAAAAGTTTATGGAACAAATCAAATATTATTCTGTGAATTAATCAGCAATCCTGAATATACAAAAGATTTAACCCCTGAAGAACTTGCTGCTTGTATGACAATGTTTGCAGATGTTAACGACGATAAACCAAGAGAAACATTCGAAGATGACTTGGCTGAAGTAGCAGAAAAATTATCAGGCGCTATTGATTTAGCAAAAGAAATCAAAAAAGAACAAGGTCAATATAAAATAGATGAAGAAATTAAATTAAGTACAAATCTTGTTCCTGCAATTTTGAAATTCGCCTATATGCCACAAAGTACAAGGGAAGAATATGTAGAACAATGGAAGCAAATATTTGAAGAATTAAAATCACAATATTTAATAATGTATGAAGGCGACTTATTAAGAGTATTTAATGGCACTATTGACTTACTTCAAACAATAGTTGATGTCAGCGACAACAAAGAATTAGTAAAAAAAGCAAAACTTGCTATTGAATCTCTTAAAAAACCACCATTAACAGACATCTTAGAATACGAACTAAACATTAAATAATTTAAATAATTAAAAAAAAGGGGTTAAACATTGTTTAACCCACTTGTATTGCCATCACCAGTTAGATTCTTGTATACTACTTACACTAAACTCATAGCAATTGATGGCGCTTGGTTTGCTTGAGCCAACAATGATGTTGATACTTGTTGAAGTATTTGTTGTTGAGTAAAGTTTGACGCTTCTTGAGCAACATCAGCATCAGTAATGATTGATTTAGCACTTGATAGGTTTTCATATTGAGTTGTTAGGGTATCAAGAGCTGATTCTAAACGGTTTTGTGCTGAACCTATTTGAGATTTTCTTGCTGTAATGTTATCAAGAGCTTCATCTAATTTTTGTACAGCTTCTGCAAATGAACCTGCTGCCGGTTTTTCTGCTGTACCGGGACCTGCCGGAGTTGCTGGATCATTATTCATTGCAGTCAAGTCAAAACCTGCTGCCATACCGGTTAAAGCAGAAAATGTAACTTTATCGAAAATTGAAGCATCAGCTGAAATTGTATTGTTTTCTGTATAATCAGCACCAACTTGGAATGTTACACCATCTTGCTGTAATCCTTCATCATTAAATAATGAAAGTGAAGAATATTTTGATGATGTTGAAATTCTGTCAATTTCTGCCATACGTTCAGTTACTTCATCTTGCATAGCTTGGATTTCTTCTTCGGTATATGTACCGTTTTTAGCTTGCAGCGTCAAATCACGAATTCTTGATAAGTTATCTTGACCAACATCAAGATTGCCTTCTGCTGTTGATAACATTGCGTTACCATTTTGTACGTTATTTTGAGCAATTTTATTACCATCTAATTGCACTTGCATACGAGCAGAAATAACTGTACCAGCCGCATCATCTTTTGCAGAATTTACCTTCAAACCTGAAGATAATCTTTCCATGGCTTGAGATAAGCCATTTGTTGAATTTGTTAAAAGTCCTTGGATTTTAATTGAATCCACGTTTGTGTTGATAACTACTGCCATCTTTTAATACTCCTTTATTTTTTCCTAACCGCATGACAATAACAAAATGGGGAAATTCATTTTTTATATTACCTTAGCGGTCCATATCCTTATTACATAGTAAATATATAATTTTTTAGAGCATATTAGAATTACAAGTTAGTATCAAATTTATCATACCAAAGTATAACAACAAAAAACCCTTGCTATAAGCAAGGGTTTTAACGATATAAAATAATTATTATGCAATTTCTTCTCTATGTTTGGTCGGAAGCTGAACTATCTCTCCACCCTGATTCTCTTGCTGCTTTTTTTCGACCATTTCCTTTGTTACAGTGAATTCTTTAATATCTTCTTTGGATGGAACATCATACATAACATCAAGCATGATTTCTTCAACAATTGAACGTAACGCACGAGCTCCTGTTTTTCTTTTTAGCGCTTCTTTTGCAATTAATTCAATTGCTTCATCCTCAAATTTAAGCTCTACACCGTCCATGCCCATTAAGCATGCATACTGCTTAACAATAGCATTTTTAGGCTCTGTCAAAATCATTTTTAAAGTCTTTTCATCCAATGGATCTAACACAGTATAAACAGGAATTCTACCTATAAATTCAGGTATTAAACCAAACTTCAAAAGATCATCAGGCTGTAATTTCTTTAAAATTTTAGCACTTTCTCTTTCCTTTTCTTCAGGAGATAAAGATGCAGAGCCAAAACCAATACTAGTTGTAGAACCGGCACGACGTTCAACAATTTTCTCTAAACCAACAAATGCCCCTCCAACGATGAATAGTATATTATTGGTATCTATTTGAATAAATTCTTGATGAGGATGCTTTCTACCCCCTTGAGGAGGTACGTTTGCAACAGTTCCTTCAATCATTTTTAACAACGCTTGTTGAACGCCTTCACCGGAAACATCTCTTGTAATTGAAGGATTTTCTGATTTTCTTGCAATCTTATCAATCTCATCAATATAAATTATGCCTCGTTCTGCTTTTTTTGCATCATAATCAGCACTTTGATATAACCTTAAAAGAATATTTTCAACATCATCACCCACATAACCTGCTTCAGTTAATGTTGTAGCATCTGCAACAGCAAAAGGTACATTCAACATTTTAGCTAAAGTTTGAGCTAACAAAGTCTTACCGGAACCTGTTGGACCAACAAGTAAAATATTGCTTTTTTGAATTTCAATGTCAGATTCAGGCGATTCCATGTTATGAGCAATTCTTTTGTAGTGATTATAAACAGCAACCGCTAAAACTTTTTTAGCGTCATCCTGTCCTACAATATGTTCATCCAAATACGCCTTTATTTCATGTGGCTTCGGAATGGAATCAACAGAAATTTCAGAATTTTGTTCTTTTTCTTCTTGTTTAAAATTAAACAATTCTTCATCTAAAATCTCATTACACAATTCAATACATTCATCACAAATGCAAACATCAGGACCAGCAATTAATTTTTTAACTTGGTCTTGGGTTTTACCGCAAAATGAACATTTTAAATTTGAATCTGTAGGTTTTGGCATTTATTTCACCTTCTTTTATTTTTCATCCAAAGTGATAACTTTATCAATCATGCCATACTCAACTGCTTCTTGAGCTGTCATGATATAATCTCTATCGGTATCTTTTTCAATTTTCTTTAATGGCTGACCTGTATTTGAAGCCAAAATTGAATTTAGAGATTTTTTTATTCTCAATATTTCATTAGCTTGAATTTCAATATCGGTTGCTTGGCCTTGTGCACCGCCCAAAGGTTGATGTATCAATACTCTTGAATGAGGAAGTGCAAGCCTTTTACCTTTTGCGCCGGATGATAATAAGAATGCGCCCATTGAAGCTGCCTGACCTAAACAAATTGTAGAAACATCAGCTCTAATGTGTTGCATAGTATCATAAATCGCAAAACCTGCTGTTACAGAACCCCCCGGAGAATTTATATATAACATTATATCTTTTTCAGGATTTTCACTATCCAATAATAACATTTGCGCAACAATTAAATTTGCAACCATATCATCAATTGGAGTTCCAAGAAAAATTATTCTTTCTCTTAGCAATCTTGAGAAAATATCAAATGATCTTTCACCTCTTGAAGACTGTTCTATAACTACAGGTACGAAACTCATCTTATTTTATATCCTTTCAACTGTATTCTATTTTGCTATAAATTTATTATTATTCAATAAAAATTCATTTACTTTATTTGCTGTAATTTGTTGAGAAATTGCTGCAAATGAATTAGGATTTTTTCTCATTTCTTCAAACAATTGAACCGCAGGCATTCCATACATAGCAGCCATTTGGTTAATATGTTCCATTATATCCTTTTGCTCAATTTTTAAATCAGCCTCTTGAGCGATTTTCTCAACAATTAATGAATTTTTAATTCTTTTTTGAGCTTCTTCTCTAAAACGTTTTTCAACATTTTCTTTGCCTTCTTGCTCAACTAATTTATCAAAGTCAGCACCTTGTTGAGCTGCTGTTTGTCTTGCTTCATCCATTATTGCTTGATATTCTCTATCCAGCATTGAGTCTTGGATTTGGATTTCTGTAGTAGATAATACTTTTTCAAATATAGCATCTGATTTTAATCTATCGTTTTGATTTTTAGTAATTGTATCAAGATATTTTTGAATATCTTCTTTTAATGCTTCAAGTGTATCTTTTCCTGCTTTTTTAGCCAATTCATCATCAAGCTCAGGCATTTTTCTTTCTTTTACTTCATGAAGATTGATTTTAAACTGTGCTTTAGCACCCTTTAGTTTTTCTTCATGGTATTCTTCAGGGAATGTAACATCAATTGTAAATTCTTCCCCTGCGCTATGACCCACTAAACCTTCGGCAAACCCAGGGATAAAGTTTGAATTAGCAAGATCTAAACTATAATTTTTACCTTCGCCATGTTCAATTTTTTCACCATCAACAAAGCCTTCAAAATCGAACACAACAGTATCTTTATCTGTTGATTTTCTATCAACTTTTTCTAGAGTTGAAAATCTTCTTCTTGTTTGTTCAAGTTCTTTTTCCATAGCACCTTCTTCAGGTTTTACTTCAGAATATTCAACTTCAACATCTTTATAAGCACCAAGCTTAACTTCAGGCTTTAGCTCAACTTTTGCTGTTAATTTTAAATCTTGACCAACCGTAAAATCAATATGTTCAATTTCGGGTCTAAAAGCAATATTTAATTTATTTTCATCAACAGCTTTTTGAAATTCGCTTGGAAAAAGCCTATCAATAACTTCTGCCTTAATTCTTTCTTCTCCAACATATTTTTCAACGATATTATTTGGAGCTTTTCCTTTTCTGAAACCTGCAATATTAACATTTGCACCATAAGCTTTTAAGGTTCTTTCATAAGTTTCTTTAGCAAAAGCTGCATCAATTGTCATATCTATTGTTGCGATGTTTTTATCATCGATTGTAACTGTATTTGTCATGGCACCTCTCAATTATAATATTTTACGTATAATATATTATAAACTAAAAACAAAAAACATGGTCAATATAATGTATATTTAAACTTGAACCTTTAATATAAATTTATTTTTCTTATAGTTAATAAACCCTTCTTGCTTTAATTTTGATAACTCGAAAGACATTGCCGATCTATCTATATTAAGGTAATCTGCCAATTCTTGACGATTAAATTGTATTTCAAACATATTCGATTTACGTTTTTGACTTTCGTTTGATAAATAGGTTAATAGTTTATCTCTTATAGATTTTTGGGAAATGTTTTCAATTTTTTCAATCAACTCTACATTTTCTTTTGATAATATTTTAAACATGTTTCTAATAAATGCCCCATGATGCATACAAGCATTTTGACACATAGCAGAACACTTTTCATAATTTAAAATCAAAACTATAGCATCTTTTGTACAAATTGCATTCACATTTGATTCTGTATTTTTTGAAGCCACTAAAGATAGTGCAATGTTATTATTTTCATGTAATTTTTGAATAATAATTCTTCTTCCCCAGTAACTATCTTTTTCAATATTAACCTCACCATCGAGTATTAAATAAATTTTAGTTATAATATCGCCACTTCGAATTATGGTATCCCCTGATTCATAATGTTTAATTACAGCCTTAAAACATTCAAGCATTCTGTCAAGCTCAGAATCTGCCATACCATAAAAAATTGGAGAATTTTTAATTTTTTGATAATATTTTTGCATAAATTTTCCTTTTTGTTGTAAAAACAACAGAAATGTTGTCAAAACAAGTGTATAATAAAAATGTCAAAAAGGAAATATAAAAAAGGAAACAAATATGGCAAAATATATATGTGAATTATGCGGCTATGTATACAATGAAGACTTGGGAGATTTAGAAAACAAAATAGAAGCAGGCACAAGATTTGAGGATTTGGCTTCTGACTGGACTTGCCCTTTATGTTTTGCCGCAAAAGATGAATTTACTAAAGAATAAAAAGGAGATAAAATGACTACTCAACAAGAAGAAAATTTAATTAATTTATTGGATGGCTATGTGGAAAAAGGCGGTCATCATTTAAACGTAAATGTTTTTAACAGAGATACTCTATTAGATGCGCAAGCACACCCTGAAAAATATCCTCAGCTAACAGTTAGGGTTTCAGGTTACGCGGTTAATTTCATTAAGCTGACAAAAGAACAACAAGACGACGTTATCTCAAGAACATTCCACTCTAAATTGGGATAGCAAACAAAAAGGGTTTTGCAAAAGCAAAACCCTTTTTTATTATTTTATTTTTATTAGTCATCAATACCAATTAACTCAAGAGCATCTTCAACTACAACATCTTTTGAATCTTCATTGAAGAATGTATTATTGTCTAATTGAGTTCTTTTTCCTTGTTTATCAATTACAAATACACTTGGAAATCCTTGAACTCCATATTCAGCCATAAGTGCTCTATTTTCATCTTTTTCGCAATTTACATAAGCAACAGCGAAGTTCTTTTTAATTTTAGAATTTTTAGATACTTTATCATATGTAGGTGCAAATTTTTGACAGAAACCACACCAATCAGTATAGAAAAATACTAAAACAGGTTTTCCTGAATCAAGTGCTTTTTGTAGTGATTTACCTTTATCATATTTTTTAGAAATCACAACTTTACCGCCATGAGAACCTGAATCAACTCCAGTATAAGTTAACGAAGATAGCACTAATGCACTTATTGAAAATAACAATGAAACAATTGTTAAAATAACAAGCCATCTTTGATTATTTTTTGGTTCTTTTACAACGTTTTGTTCTTCTGACATTTTAAACTCCTTTTTATATATATTCTTATCTATATCATATTTTCTATTTTTTTAAAAGCCAATATTAACTATTTTTTCCACAACATTTTTTATATTTTAACCCTGAACCGCAAGGACACAAATCGTTCCTGCCCACTTCTTTTTTCTCATTATTTTCTTGCGGTTTTTCTTCAATTCCAATCAAAGTCGAAAACAATTCAGAATTAAAAAGTATAATAACCGGAGAAAACACCCCGCTATCAATAAAAGCAGTTTTTGTATTAAATAAAAGTTCTTCTAAATTAGAAAAATTTGTCTTTAAAACTTTGTTTACAATTTCAAAGAAATTCTCATTATTTTCTTTAGCATATTTTATAACGCTTGGAGGAATTTTGTCGCTTGTTAAAAACTCTTTTATACATTCATCCTTATTTTCAATTTCTTCCTTAAAACACTTCATAAATGTTTCAAAAAATGGAATAATATACAATCCTCTTTTTTTATCAGCCCATAGTGCAACGTCATAAATCTCTTTGTGAGATGAAAAACCGCCAATCGCATTTTGCATAAATGTTTCATCATCACAATTTAGCTCTTGAACTTTAATAAATCTATTTTTTTCAACTTTTTCAATTAATTCCAAATAATCTTCTTTTTGATTATCCAATCTGAATTTATTAAAATACTCGATTAATTTATCAACTTTTTTGTTTGTTGTTACAACAAATTGACAATCAAAGCACTCGTTGAATTTTTCCCAAAATTCAGCTACACTTTTTTCCAACTGTTTTCTTTTTTCTTCATTTTTAAAATATGCACTCTTAGGATTTTGAAGCATATATTTAATTGCCGATGTTGTTGCAGCGTAAAGATTATATTCTGAAATTACATCATAAATTTCTAAAATATATTGAACACTATCAAGTTCTAAAATCCTTGCTTGAATATAATCATATCTTCCAATTTGCTTCAGGTGACTCATTTTTACCATAGGAATTAAAGTTAATTTTGCTCCTGAAGTCAAACATTCAACATCGTAAGCGTTGGATAATATTTTCTCTATTTTAAAAACACCGCAAAATGAATTTAAAAGAGCATCGATAATTTCATCATAGGTTTTATTGTTTCTTCTATAATATTCTAAAACTCTTAATCCATTTTGCATTTTCATATCAAGCATATACTGAATAATAACATTATTAAATTCGCGCTCTGTTTCTATTTCAATATTATTCAGTTCAAGATATTCCCTAAAATCATTAGACAATGTTTCATCTTGTGCAACAAAATCAAGAATACTCTCCATTGTTTTGCTGATTAAATTTAAACTATCAACTACGCTTGGCATCAATTTCCCCTTTTTAAATAAATAAGATATTCGGTATTTTTGCTTTTTGCTCCTTGTATTGGACTTTCAATAACCCCCTGAGAAACAAAACCAACTGAAGCACAAAATTCTTCTATATCTTTTATTATTTTTTTTCTAACTTTTTCATCTTTGACTACACCGCCTTTTTCAATATCAGCTCTTTGAGCTTCAAATTGCGGCTTAATTAATAATACTGCATTTGCGTCATCCCTGATTAAATTTTTGCAATTTTCAAGAACTTTTTTGATTGATATAAAAGATAAATCCATACTCATAAAAGAAGGTAATTCTTCTTGCGGTAGCTCATCAATATTATAAACATCAAAAAAAGTACAATTTTTTACATTTATCTTTTCTATTGATTTAATTTTGGGTTCATTTCTTAATTTCCAAGCTAATTGATTATATCCGCAATCAAGCGCATAAACGAATTTTGCACCATGTTGAAGCATACAATCAGTAAAACCACCTGTTGAAGCACCCATATCAATACAGATTTTATCTTTTAAATCAATATTAAACGCCCTAATTGCAGCCTCAAGCTTTAAACCTCCCCTTGAAACATAAGGAATTGAATTAATTTCTATTTTAGCCGGTTTTTTTTCGTCAAACAAAACATCTTCATTAAACATTTCGCCTGCTTTTGAAATGACAACATCATTTATTTTAACATTATGCGCCAAAATAGAGGCGCTTGCAGCGCTTTTTGTATCAAAAAAACCTCTCTCAAATAAAATTAAATCAAGTCTTTTTTTTGCCACTTTTTATTCCTGAGTAATATATTTTTCTTCTTGCATTGCAACAGCAACAATTCTATCAGACAAAATTGACGCCTTTTTAATTGGTCCTAATGGTTCAAATTCAACCATTTTAACATCCGGAGTGTTAATCAAAAGTTTTATATCTTCATATACTTTTTGAGCATTATCAAAATATAAAACTAAAGGCTGTGCCATATCCTTACAAAAAAGCAACACTGCTTGTCTTGTCATTATTTTTCCTTGTATTTGTTGTTGTGACATTATTCTACTCCTCTGTTATATTAAAAAATTCTTTAGCGTTTTTTGATGTTTCAAACACAATACTATCATAGGGTATATTTTTCAATTTAGCAATTTCTTTTGCAACAAAACCAATATATTTAGGAGAATTTTCCATTCCTCTAAAAGGATGTGGCGTAAGATAAGGTGAATCTGTTTCAAGCATTAAATCTTTCAAATCAATTTCGCGCGCAACTTCTTTTGGTTCAATTGCATTTTTAAAAGTTACAACCCCGCCAAGTGCAATCTTATATCCTTGATTACAGCACTGTTTCATAAACTCAGTGGAACCGGAAAAACAATGCAATAAAACTTTTTTAACTTTAGACTCAACTAAAATATCAAAAGTATCTTTATGTGCTTCTCTATCATGAACCACAACAGGCAAATTCAGCATTTTTGCAATTTCTAATTGTGTTATAAAACACCTTTTTTGAATATCTTTATTTTCTTTTGTATAATGATAATCAAGCCCAATTTCACCAATACCCACAACTTTTTTATCTTTTGCAAGTTCAATTATTTTTTTTGCAGTGTCATCATTGAATTTCTCGCAATCCTCAGGATGAACACCTAAAAGCGCATATATGTCATTATTTTGATGACATATTTCTAATATTTTTTCAAAATCATCACTTGAAGCGCTCGGAATAATAATTATCCCAACACCGGCGTTTCTTGCTTCTTCTATAGCCTTTTTGGGATCTTCAACCATATTTATATGAGCGTGAGTATCAATTAACATATCTTCTTCTTTTAATTATTTAAACTATGAAGTGGAGCCGGAACTCTACCTCCTCTATTTACAAAAATTTCAGATGAATAAGGATTAACCTTCATAATTGGAGCTGACCCCAAAAGTCCGCCAAACTCTGCAACTTCACCTTCTTTTTTACCTATTACCGGAATAATTCTAACTGCTGTAGTTTTTTTGTTTATCATTCCAATTGCCATTTCGTCAGCAATTATACCGGCTATAGTTGAATTAGGAGTATCCCCTGAAATAGCTATCATATCAAGCCCAACAGAACAAACACTTGTCATAGCTTCTAATTTATCTATAGTCAAAGAGCCCATCTGAACAGCTTCAATCATACCGGCATCCTCGGAAACAGGGATAAATGCGCCTGAAAGACCGCCAACATAGCTTGAAGCCATAATCCCGCCTTTTTTAACTGCATCATTAAGCATTGCTAATGCCATTGTTGTTCCATGGGCACCGGCTTGCTCTAAACCCATGGCTTTAAAAATTTCAGCAACACTATCACCTCTTAATGGTGTTGGTGCTAGCGATAAATCTATTACGCCAAAAGGAATATTTAATTTTTTAGCAAGTCTGCGGCCAATTAACTCTCCTGTAGTTGTAATTTTAAACGCCATTTTTTTAATTATATTTGCAACTTCGCCAAAATCTGCTGTTTTATCCAATTGTTCAATAGCGCTTGATACAACCCCAGGACCCGAAACGCCGATGTTTAGCGCACATTCTGCTTCATTTACTCCACAAAAAGCCCCTGCCATAAAAGGATTATCTGTTACAGCATTACAAAAACAAACAAATTTGGCAGCTCCTATGCTATCATTTTCTTTTGTCAATTCTGCCGTTTTCTTAATAACATCAGCTGTTTTTAAAACAGCATCCATATTAACACCTGCTTTAGATGTTCCAAGATTAACAGATGAACAAAGTTTATTTGTCTGTGCTAACGCTTCAGGAATTTGCTCAAAAAATCTTAAATCGCCTTTTGTAAAACCTTTATCAACAAGCGCTGAAAATCCGCCTATAAAATCAACGCCAACATCAGCCCCTGCTTTATCTATTGCTTTTGCTAAATATACATAATCAACATCATCGCAAGATTCGCCAATCAACGAAATAGGTGTTAGGGCAATCCTTTTATTTACAATAGGAATAGAATATTCGTTTTCGATTTCGTTAGCAAATTTCACTAAATTAGACGCATATTTAATGATTTTATCATAAATTTTAGCTGCTGTTTTTTTAGTATCAGATGAACAGCAATCCCTTAAACTCAAAGAAAGAGTAGTAGTTCTAATATCCAAATGATGAATTTTTATCATCCTTATTGTTTCAAGAATTTGCTTTTGATTAAAATTTGTATTCATTTTATTCCTAAATTGTGTGCATTTTATCAAAAATTTCTTTCTTTTGAACCCAAATTTCCATTCCAAGCTCATCAGACAATTTTAAAATATCATCTTTAAAATCTTTAAAAGAAACTTCCATTCTTTCGATATTACAAAGCATAATCATGACAAAATTATCCTGCATGATTGTTTGTTTAATATCTTCAATATTAACCTTATGTTCAGCCAAAGAATTTGATATAGCGGAAACTATCCCAACTTTATCTTTTCCTGTAACAGTTATAATTATTTGGTTATTTTCATTATTTTCCATTATTTAACATCACCCTTAACTACAATTAAGTTATTCATGATTTTCATTGCAACAGTAGGAAAAACAACGTTTTTAAGTCCATCTGCAACAGAAACTACACTACCTGCCTTCAAAACCACTTCTTCGCCTTTATACATAAAAGTATAATCTGTATCTCTATCTGAACGAATTGTGATTTTGTTTTCTTCTTTAGACATTTTGAACCTCTCCTAAAATAATATCAACACCGCTTGATGTTCCCAAACGGCTTGCGCCCGCATTGATTAAATCTATTGCTTGACTATAATTTTTTATTCCCCCGCTTGCCTTTACTTCAAGCCCAAGAGAAGAAACTGTTTTATACATTAATTTAACATCTTCAACAGTAGCACCAACACCATTTTTAACAAAACCTGTTGAGGTCTTAACGAAATTAGCTCCGCCAATAGCAGCACATTTTGAAGCTATAATTATTTCATCTTTAGTTAATAAATCAGTTTCTAAAATAACTTTTAAATTGTGTTCGCCGCATATTTCTTTTGTTTTTTTAATATCGTCTTCAACTTTTTTATAGTTTTTGTTTTTTAGGGCTGAAATATTTAAAACAGTATCTATTTCATCTGCGCCCATTTTAAGACATTTTTCAACCTGAAATAAAGTCATATCAATTGTATTATTTGCCAAAGGAAAATTAACAACAGTTACAACTTTTGTTTCGGTATCTTTTAATAAGCTATGCGCCAATTCAACATAACAAGGATTAACGCACACGCCAAAAAAATTATATTTAATTGCGTCAGCTGCTAATTTTTCAATATCAGAATTTAGTGCATCAGGTTTTAAAATAGTATGTTCGATATAATTATTAATTGTTTGCATAACAAAATTATTATATCAAAACAAGGTTTTTAGTGCCACTATTTATATCAAAAGAAGAATTAATATTTTCAAGTGTCATATTTAATATACGCTCATTAGCTTCCTTTGTATTATAGGCATTATGAGGGGTTATTATTATATTTTCAAGACGCATTAATTTTTCAATAAAGAAATATTTTTTCAAGCAAATATATTTTAAATCTTGTGTATTAGAACATTTATTCCAATTTGAACAAAGCAATTGTTCGCATTCAACCACATCAAGTGCAGCTGCTTGAATTTTTTTATACATTAAAGCCATATAAAGAGCTTTTGTATCAACCACTTCGCCTCTTGCAACATTAATCAAAAACGCTGTTTTTTTCATTTTTGATATTGTTTCTTTATTTATCAAATGATATGTTTGCTCAGTTAGTGGACAATTTATTGAAACAAAATCAGATTTTTCCAATAATTCATCTAAAGATACAAAGTTATATGCACCCTTTTTTTGAATGTCATAAACAAGTACATTCATACCAAAGCCATGGGCAATGTTTATCACCTTTCTTCCAATAGCACCGGCCCCAATTACACCCATGGTTTTTCCTAAAAGTTCAATACCCATCAATTCTACGGCATCAGAATCGGCGTTTTGCAAAGATGTTTTTGCTTTTATTATTTTTTTACCCAAGGTTAAAATTAAAGCGAAAACATATTCTGCAACTGTAGAATTACCGTAATTTGGAGTATTGAAAACATGGATAGAATGTTCCTTACAATAATTCAAATCAACATTAGAAAACCCAACACACCTTAAAAAAATGTATTTAAGTTTTTTAAATTTAGATAATATTTCACTATCTAACTGAGATGACACAAAAACGCTCAATGCCTCAGCATCTTGATATTTTGTATCTATGTATGTATTTTTATCTAGTAAAGTTTTAAAAAAATAAGGTTCAATGTTGTTTGGAATTTTTTCCAATAAAAAATCCAATTCAAAATCTCTAATATCGTAAAATAATATTTTCATATTCAAAATATATTATTTAATTAGAATTTTCATATTGGTTTTATGGGTAATTACAACTAACTATCTTGCAGTTTCAAAAATTCATTCATTTTTTCATGATTAAATTCATTTTCCCAATATGCAACAACAGTTGTTGCAACACAATTCCCAATTAAATTAACTGTGGTTCTTCCCATATCTAAAATTTGATCTATTCCAAGCAATATCGCAACACCAACTAAAGGCAAACCAAAACTGGTTAAAGTTCCGGTTAGAATAACCAATGAAACTCTTGGCACTCCGGCAATACCTTTTGAAGTTAACATAAGAGTAAACATAATCATCAACTGTTGTTCAATTGATAAATGAATACCTGCTATTTGAGCACAAAACAATGTTGCCAAAGTTAAATACATTGTTGAGCCATCAAGATTAAAAGTATAGCCCATTGGCATTACAAAACTTACAATACTTTTTGGAACGCCGAATTTTTCCATTTGGCTCATTGCTTTGGGCAGTGCAGCCTCTGATGAAGCAGTTGTAAAAGCCAAAAGCGCAGGATCTTTTATTGTTTTTAATAACCCCATAAAAGGTACTTTTATGATTTTACATGCAACTATTAAAACCAGCGCCACAAAAGCAATTAATGAAAAATATGTTATAAATATTAATTTTGCATAACTGGCTAAAACACCAATGCCATTTTGACCAATTGTGGCACTGATTGCACCAAATACCCCAACAGGCGCAAATTTCATAACATATTCCGTAAACTTGAACATTACATCGCAAGTGCTTTGTAAAAAGTCTAAAACAGGGCGAGCTTTTGGACCAACTGCACATACTGCAAGCGCAAAAAATATTGCAAAGACAACAATCTGCAACAAATCTCCCTCTGCCATTGATTGAACAATACTCACAGGAATAGCATCTACTAACATCTGAATTAAAGAGTGCCCTTGCGGCGTTGTTTTCATAGATTCAACAACAGCCATTGAAACAGAACTTGTATCAATATTAAAACCAACCCCGGGTTTTAATAAATTAGCCATAACAAGCCCTAAAATAAGTGCTATTGTTGTTGCTATTTCGAAATAAACTATGGTTTTTAATCCGATTTTACCAAGATTTTTAACATCACCATGGCCGGCTATACCAACAGCCAAGGTTGCAAAAATCAATGGAGCAATAATCATCTTAACCATTCTCAAAAACATATCGCCCAAAGGTTGCATTTTAACAGCATACTGAGGCAAGAGCCATCCGAATAAAATGCCTGCAACCAGCGCAATAAAAATATGCAATGTAAGTTTTTTAGAACTTTTCAATACAATGCTCCATAGCTACAAATTAATTATATTATAAAAGAGCCAAATATTTACATAAATAATAATACCTTTATATATTCTTAATACAAAAATGAAGCAGGGGTAAATTAACCTGCTTCATTTTCAGTGAAATTATTAATATTAACCTAATTTAGAATGGAAGGTTCTTGAAATAACATCATCTTGTTGTTCTTTAGTTAATTTAATAAAGTTTACAGCATAACCTGAAACCCTAACTGTAAGTTGAGGATATTTTTCAGGATGTGCTTGTGCATCAAGTAGAGTTTCTCTATTAAATACATTAACATTAAGATGGTGTCTGCATTTGTCAACATAACCGTCTAATAAGTTAATTAAATTTTCTTCTTGTTGAGTAGTCATTTTTCTATTCCTTTATTTAAAATTCAAAAGGCAGATTTCTGCCTTTTGAAACTATTGTACATTACCTGCGCAACATCCGCAATCTAGTTGAATGTCACCCATGAATACTTCGTCTTTTCCTAGAGCATTAGGAATAATTGAGAAAGTATTAGAAATACCATCTTGTGCATCATTAAATGGTAATTTAGCAACTGAAGCTAATGATGCAACAGCGCCGTTTGTATCACGACCATGCATTGGGTTAGCACCAGGAGCTAGAGGAACGCCTGCTTTTCTTCCATCAGGAGTGTTGCCTGTTTTTTTGCCGTAAACAACATTAGATGTAATTGTTAAAATTGACATTGTAGGTAGAGAATTTCTATATGTATAGTGTTTTCTAATCATACCCATGAATTTCTTAACAATATTTACTGCAAATTGGTCAACTCTATCATCGTTGTTGCCGTATTTTGGATAATCGCCTTCAACTTCGTAATCAACTACGATGCCATTTTCATCTCTGATAGTTTTAACTTTAGCATATTTAATAGCTGACAATGAATCAGCAACAACAGATAGACCTGCAATACCAGTTGCAAAATAACGTTTTACATCTCTATCATGAAGTGCCATTTGTGATCTTTCATAGCAATATTTATCATGCATATAGTGAATTACATTCAATGTATTTACATATAATCCTGCAAGCCATTCCATCATATCTTCATATCTTTCCATTACTTCATCAAAGTCAAGATATTCTGATGTAATTGGTCTAAATCTTGGACCGACTTGCTCTTTTAATCTTTCATCTACACCGCCGTTAATTGCGTATAGTAAACATTTAGCTAAGTTTGCACGAGCGCCGAAGAATTGAATTTCTTTGCCAACAACCATTGATGAAACGCAACATGCAATTGCATAATCGTCACCGTGTGTAACTCTCATCATATCATCATTTTCATATTGAATTGATGAAGTTTTAATTGAAATATGAGCTGCATATTGTTTAAAGTTATGTGGCAATCTTTTTGACCAAAGTACTGTCATGTTTGGTTCTGGAGCAGTGCCAAGGTTTTCTAATGTTCTTAAGTATCTAAATGAGTTTTTAGTAACCATGTGACGACCGTCAACGCCAACACCACCGATTGATTCAGTTACCCATGTAGGATCGCCTGAGAACAATGAATTATATTCAGGTGTTCTTGCAAATTTAACCAATCTTAATTTCATGATGAAATGGTCGATTAATTCTTGAGCTTCTTCTTCAGTTAAAGTGCCGTTTTGTAAATCTCTTTCAATGAAAATATCAAGGAATGTTGATGTTCTTCCCAAACTCATTGCAGCACCGTTTTGTTCTTTAACTGCTGATAAATATCCAAAATACAACCATTGAACTGCTTCTTTAGCATTTTGGGCAGGTTTTGAAATATCATAACCATAAATTGCGCCCAATTCTTTCATTTCTTGAAGAGCTCTAATTTGTTCGGCCAATTCTTCTTTCAATTGAATTTTATCAGGAGTCATTTCGCCGTCTACTGAAGCGTGTTGTTCTTTTTTATCTTCGATTAATCTATCAATACCGTATAGGGCAACACGTCTATAGTCACCAATAATACGTCCACGGCCATATGCATCAGGAAGACCTGTTAAAATAGCTGCGTGACGCGCTTTTCTCATTTCAGGAGTATAAGCATCAAACACACCTTGGTTATGAGTTTTTCTGTATTTTGTAAAAATTTCACTTATTTCAGGGTCAACTTCATAACCGTATGATTTACAAGATGTTTCAGCCATTCTTATGCCGCCAAATGGTTGAAGTGAACGTTTTAGAGGTTTATCTGTTTGTAAACCAACAATTTTTTCTAAGTCTTTATCAATATAACCTGCGCCATGAGAAGTTATTGTAGATACAATTTTTGTATCCATATCAAGAACACCGCCATTTTCTCTTTCTTTTTTGAATAGTTCGCAGCATTCTTGCCAAAGTTTTGTAGTTGCTTCAGTTGGACCTGCTAAGAAGCTGGAATCACCGTCATATGGAGTATAATTTCTTTGAATGAAATCTCTGACGTTAATTTCAGTTTGCCATTTACCTGGTTTAAATGTCATTTTATTTTCTCCTTTTTAAAACGTCTGTATTCGATAGAAATTATAACACAAAAAAAATTATATTCTTGTCATAAAAAATCTTTATTTAATCTTAATAAGAAATCATGAAAAAATATGCTACTATAATTATACAAATAAAGGTAAATCGAGGAGATAAACATGAAAATTCCTATTATTAATTCAAAAAGACAATACGAAACCATTGCTTCTGAAGCAGAAAAAGCAGTTTTAGAAGTTATGAGAAGCGGTTCTTATATTCTTGGTGCTAACAATAAAGAATTTGAAAAAGAAATGTGTGAATATCTTAATGTTAAACACGCAGTTGCTCTAAACTCAGGAACAGATGCTCTTCATTTGGCGCTACGTGCTCTTGATATAGGCGAAGGCGACGAAGTAATTTCAACAGCATTTACTTTTGTTGCAACCTCTGAATCAATCGGAATAGTTGGCGCTAAACCTGTATTTGTTGACATTGACCCTGATACTTTCAACATTGATGCAACAAAAATTGAAGCAGCAATAACTCCAAAAACAAAAGCTATCATTCCGGTTCATTTATACGGTCAGCCTTGTGATATGGATGTAATTATGGACATAGCTAAACGCCATAATCTTTTTGTTATTGAAGATGCTTGCCAAGCAATTGGCGCTGAATACAAAGGCAAAAAAGTTGGTACTATCGGCGATATTGGATGTTTCAGTTTCTACCCAACCAAAAACCTTGGCACAATGGGTGATGGCGGTATGCTAACAACAAATTCGCAATATTTAAAAGATAGAGTTATTGCCCTAAGAAACCATGGCGGAGCTATTAGATACCATCATGACGAAATCGGCGTAAACTCAAGACTAGATGAAATACAAGCAGCTATTTTAAGAGTAAAACTTCCCCACATTGATAAATGGAATAAACTAAGAAGGGAACATGCAAGCTATTATAACGAATTATTCAAAAATTGCGATTTAGTTGAAACACCAAAAGAACTTGATAACACATATTGTGTTTACCATCAATATACAGTTAAAGTTCCAAACAGAGATGAAGTTCACAAACTGCTTGCTGAAGAAGGTATTGGAGCAATGATTTACTATCCAATCCCATTGCATCTTCAAAAAGTTCATGCAAAATACAACTTCAAAGAAGGTATGCTACCTCATACAGAAAAAGATACAAAACTTGTTTTATCACTACCAATGTTCGCTGAAATCACTAAAGAAGAACAAGAAATTGTAGCTAAAACATTAATTAAATGTGTTGAAAAAACAATGGCAACCGTATAAAATACGAACCCTATAAAAAAATAGCTCCTTTGTTAGGAGCTATTTTTTTATAATATTAAAGCTAAAATCATTAAAATAATTGAGCCGATTTGCATACCGGTTGATGTATATTTTTGGAATTTATTTGCCTCATACAGTTTTGCAGTTTGTTGGGCATTAGCTGCAGCCTGAAGTCTTTGAAGCCTTAAATACTCATCATCTGATGAAAAATCTCTTTGGAAAATTTTTCGCTCTAACCTATTTAACCTTAAACCCACAGGGTCTTGGGAATATGTTTTTGAAAAAAGAATTGTTTCAAGTCCTGCAAGTTGAATAAAAATATCAGAATTTTCATATTTATTTTGAGATCCCATATATTCTTCTATATCTTGAGTCATAGTATATGGTTTTTCATAATGGTATGAAGGATCTTGAGCAATTGCATCTTTTTTAACATATGCTTTTAATCTTTCTGTTCTAGAAGCCAAATTACCATCTTGGCTTGAACCAAAGATTTTCTTTTCTAATCTATCTAACCTTTTATAAATATTCTCTTTTTCATAAGTTGTTTTAAACATTTGATACTCAAGAGCGTCAATTTGAGGATAATTTACTCCGGCAACTTCGGTATCGTCAATTTCATAGGCTTGTTTTTTACTATCTTCATATGATTCAAAACCTAATGCTTCATTCAGCTTTTGTATTCTCTTATCAACAGATAAGCCATTTGAAGTCTGACCAAAAACATTATTTTCAATTCTTGTTAATCTCTTTTGAATATCATCATTTTGATATTCAAAACCCCAGATTGAAGTTTCGATTTTAGATAATTGAGCATCCTGAGCGTCTTGAGCTAAAGAAACTACATTAGCATTCATAAACAACATCAATAAAAAGACTATTAAATTTATCTTCAATATTTTCATACTCAATATTATATCAATACTTTAAGGTTTTTTTCTTAGAAGTAAGTACTATTAAATATTATACTTTTTGAGTTGTATATTCTTCTACTAGCTTATTTGTTAAATTAACAAGAGTATTTTTATAATTATCGCATTTTTCCTTTGTTTTCGCTTCAAATCTTAGCGTAAACACCGGTTCAGTATTACTTTGTCTAATTAACGCAAATCCATCTTCAAAGATTATTCTAAGCCCGTCTATTGTAATAATATCTTTAATTTTTGAATTAAATAACTCTGAATTAATCAAACCTTTTAATTTCTCTAATACATCTTTTTTGTATTCATTTGGGCATTTCAATCTAACTTCATCAGATAAAAATACCTTCGTGAAAGGTTCTAATAAATCTGATAATTTAAAATCGGGATTTTTTAATTTGTTTTTTGCAACAATTTCAATCAATCTGCAACCCGCATAAATTGCATCATCATAACCATAATACCTATCTTTAAAGAAAGTATGCCCTGACATTTCACCTGCCAAAAGCGCCCCTGTTTCTCTCATTTTAGATTTAATATAACCATGGCCTGTTTTTGTCATTACAGCATTTGCACCCATTTGCTCAATAGTATCATATAAAACTTGAGAACATTTAACTTCTGAAACTACTGTTGGTTTTTCATCATGTACTTTTAAGGTTTCAATTAAATCTATTGCATAAATTAATAATAATTTATCACCGGATAAAACTTCGCCTTCAGAAGTTATAGCGCCAATTCTATCAGAATCACCATCAAAAGCAATGCCCAAATCAGCCTTGTTTTCAACAACAGCCTTTTTAATATCATCAAGTGTTTTAATATCAGATGGGTTTGGATGATGGTTTGGGAATGTACCGTCAGGCGCAGAATATAATTCAATAACTTCACAGCCTAAATCACGATATAATTGAGGTGCAACAATTCCGCCTGTAGCATTTGCACTATCAACCACAACTTTAATCTTTTTATCTCCATATTTACCAATTGAACCAAACATATCATAAATCTTATTTTGATAATTTGAAACTATATCGTATTGTTTGCAAAAACCGCTTATAGCTTGTCTATAACCACTACTTTTTTCATTTAGTTCAATGGTTAATTTTTTAACTTCTTTAATCTGTTCTTCACTAAGACTTTTTTTATTGAAGGTCATTTTTAATCCGTTATATTCGCTTGGATTATGTGAAGCTGTAACAATTAAAGCACCCATGACTTTTTTATTATCTGTAATTTCAGGTTCAATTTTTGCAAATTCACTGAAATATCCTAAAGGAGTAGGAGCTAATCCTAAATCTAAAATGTTTGCCCCCATAGAATTAACACCTTGAATTATTGCTTTTTTTAATTCCGGAGAATGAACTCTTGCATCCATACATACGCTAAACAATAAATCTTTTGCTTGTATTTTTTGGCCCATTTTTTCCAATTGCTCAAGAACAAAAGCAACATATCCTTTTGCACAACTGAAAAACAAGGCAGAATTTACTTCAGAAGGAAATATTCCCCTTATATCATTTTTTCCAAAAGCCTTAGTGTTCAAAGTGTTATCCATTCATCCTCCTTAAAGTCTTTGATGGATATTATTATATAATAAAAATTATTTTGTAGCATTTTTCAAAAATTAATTGTATAATTTAGCATATGGAAAATGAAATTAAAATTACTAAAGAACAATTTGATGATTTGTTAAAATTATCAAATATCGAAATTGCGGCAGACACTCAAGAAGACTATCAGGAGTTAATATCAAGAGCATTAATTGCACTTGAGCGAAAATTAAATTATTTCAATACTCCCCTAAGTTTTTTCACAGCAGAAGTTACTAACGTTTTAATTGTTGACGATACAGAATTATCAATTTTTCAATTATCCGTTATGCTTCAAAAAATTGGTATGAATGTTTACGTTGCAAGAAATAAAGAAGAAGCATTAGCCGAATTCAAAAAGAAAAATTTCGATTTTCTTGTTTTAGATTTATACCTGCCTGATTACAAAGACGGTTTTGACCTTATCAAAACAGCTAATGAAATTAAAAATAAAGAGAATAAAAACTTTAAAATTATTGCAATTTCAGGAACAGACAACCCTAAAATTATCCAAGAAGCTTACAATTTAGCCATTGACGAATTTATTCCAAAAGCACCACAATGGCACGAGAAAGTTTTAAAATTCATTTCCAATTCTGTTAGCAAGATTGCCAATGAAGAATTTACAAGATACTATATTAACGATAATATTTGTGCTCTAACTTTATACAAAGTAAACAACGAAAAATACGTTGATAAAATCATTAAAGAAGTTAATGCTAATGTTTTAACAGGAAAACAAAATATTATCTTCAATATGGAACACATTAAAATATTCTCAGATAATTTTGCCAATTTATTTGCTGAAGTCTACAAGGCCACAAGTCTAAAAGATGGCATGTTTATCATTATTAAACCTTGCGAAGATGTTATCAAAGCACTTGAATATGTCTTTTTAACAGATGCAATCCAAGTATTCAACACCATGGAAGAAGCTATTGAATATATTGAAAGAAATAATTTTAACTTTTAATCAATTTCTTTAATCGCATTTTCCAGCTCTAAAGTGCAAAACGAATAACCTTTAACATCTTTAATCAAGTGTTTTAATTTTGTTTCATCTTTTTGGGTTGTAACAAAAACATTAATATCAAATTCATCCGCTTTTTTAATCAACTCTTTAATATCATCCAAAGTGTATTTATGATGATCATCAAATGCAACTTTTAGTTCTTGATGATAATATTTTTCAACAAAATCAAAAAATTGTGTCGGCTGACCTATAGCACAAAAAGAAATAACATTTTTAGTATTTTTTTTAATATCAGCACCTGTTTGCATATTATAAATTCTTTTTGGGGTCATAATACACTGTTTTAGAGGCAAATTAAAATTATTTCTGGCCCAATTTATCGCGTCAGAAAAATCTTCATCTCCTTTATTAACCAATATAATTTCATCTGCTCTTTTAATTTCTTTTATTGGTTCTCTCAAAGGCCCTAATGGCAATAAATGATTATTTCCAAAACGCATTTTAGAATCAACTACTAAAATTATTTTATCTTTTTTAATTGTCCTATTTGAAAAACCATCATCCAAAATTACAACTTCAGCCCCATATTTAACAATTGCCAATTCGCAAGCTTCAATTCTATCTTTTGAAGTAATCACAACAACATTATCGCCGACTTTTTTTGCCAACTGAAAAGGCTCATCACCGCAAATTGAACCATCTTTAAATTTTATTCCTTTATTGTCTTTTATGATGTTAGGAGTTTTATTTGACAACTTAGCGCCATAACCTCTTGAAATTATTGCCACCTTTTTATTTTTTGATATTTCATTAGCTAAATTAGCAACTATTGGAGTCTTTCCAACACCGCCTGTTGTCAAATTACCAACACAAATTACATAAGCGGCAACCTCTTTTTCAGTTAAAAATTTTTTTTCGTATAAAAAATTTTTAAAATTAATCACATTTTTATAAAAAAACTCACCGATTTTTAAAAGATTATTTAAGGCAAAATTGGGCTTTTGCCTTAAATAATGAATATCTTGGAAATTTGTTTTTATATTTCTTTTCATATTAGAACATCAATCTAAACAATAAAAATCTTTTATTTAATTTTTCTGAGAATTTTTTAACATTCTTAGTGATTATTAAAACATCTTTTACTGTTGATTTAAGTTTTAATTTTTCATCATCTTCCAATTTGTTGTAATCATCCATGATTTTTGAAATATTTTCAGTGATGTTAGATAAATTACCAATTGTATTTGTAATATCTTCCTTTAATTTTTCATCTTTAGTGTATTCATTGATATATGTTGTAATTTCGTTTAGATTTCTCATTGTTTCATCAATATCATTAATAATTTCACGGCTCTGAGCGTCTTCAAGCATTTTATTAATATTTTCAGACATTTTGCCAACTGACTTTATACTTCCAACAACATCATTTTTAAGATTTTCATCACTAACAATACTGTTAATGTTATTTGACAATTGAGTTAAACTTGCAATCAATTCTTCGGACTGATTAATTAACCCTTCAATTTCTGCTTTGCTTGAATCAATCAACAATGCAGCTTTATCCAATGTTGTATTAGCATTTTTTGTTAATTCTTTAATATTTTGAGCCGAACTTTTAATTGAGCCTATAAATTCATCAGATAAAATCTCAGAAATTTTATCATTTGTTTCAAGCATAGCTTTTGTTGCCCTAAAGCCTAAATCCATAAATTCAGACATTCTCATAGGTTCTATTACGGTATATTTTAAATCCTTTTTTGGTGTTTGCAAAATTTCCCCATCAGCCAAAACAAACATCAATCTATTGTTTTGAAATTTAACATCTACCATGTCTTTATCTAAAATTAGCCCCGGAAGATCAATAACATATGCTAATTTCATGGCATTTTTGGTGTTTATTTTTTGTTTTTCCATGTAAGGAAGCTGAGATTTTTTTAATATCTCAACATCAACAATCTTACCTATTTGTACTACCCCTTCAGATAACTCCATAAAAATAGGATCATTAACTGAAACTGCTTTTGCAGTGTTTTTCAAAGGAGAATATATTACTTCAGCTCTTGGAGGAGTAACTTCTAAAAATTGCTCACCAATTAAACCTGATTGTTGAATAGAAATAGTTGAAGCATATGGAATATCAATTTCCTTTTCTGTCACAACAAAGCGGATATTAATATAACTATCTTTACCATTAATAATAGGAGTTATTTCTTCAATTTGACCTATCCTAAGCCCCATCATTTGAACTTGAGAACCGGCTCTTATACCGTTAATATCTTTAAAAGCAACGTCAATTCTTTCGCCATTAGAAAGACTTCTGCCTTTAATCCATAAAACAGTGAATATCAGAATAAATATAGCACTTAATGTTAAAATGCCAACTTTTAATGATGAAGAATATTTCCTTTTTTTATCCATTTTCTATTCCTTTTATTTTAATTTTATGTTGCTATATTCATTGGTCCTTGAATAGAAGCACTAACAAATTGTCTTGCATAAGGATTAACCCCGGACAACAGTTCATCTACACTTCCACTAAACACAATATTACCTTGATATAGCATAATAACTTTATCAACCGCCCTTTTGATTGTTGATAATTGGTGCGTTACAACAACGCAAGCAGCATTTAAATCTTTTTTCAATTGAACTATATAATTTTCAATCATGGTTGATGTAACAGGGTCAAGCCCTGCTGTAGGCTCATCATATAAAATTATATTTGGATTAGTTACAATAGCACGAGCAAAACCAACTCTTTTTTGCATACCGCCAGATAATTCAGAAGGATATTTATCTTCAATACCTTCCAAACCAACCATTCTCAATTTTTCATGAACTATTTTTGTAATTTCATCTTGAGAATATTTTCCTCTAAATTCTTTTCGTTCTACCAATGGAAAAGCGATGTTATCATACACAGATAAAAAATCAAATAACGCACTATATTGAAAAGCCATAGCGACTTCTGAATCTTTAGGAAAAATTATCTCACCTGAATCTTCATATAAAATTCCTGCTATTATTTTTAATAAAGTTGATTTGCCGCTTCCTGAAAACCCAATTACCCCCAAAGTTTCACCATTTTGAACTTTGAATGAGATATTATTCAATATTTTTCTTGAATCGAATGTTTTAACTAAATTTTTAACTTCAAGCGTCATAATTACTCCTATAGATAAAACACAGATGCAAAAATAAAATCCCACATCGCAATTGCTAAAAATGACCAAACAACTGCTTTTGTAGTAGCTAAACCGACCTCTTTAGCTCCACCTCTTGTGGAATAACCGCATGAACAGCTAATTAGAGCAATAGTTCCTCCAAAAAAAGAACTTTTTAATATCGCAATAAAAATATCTCTTACATATAACCCATGCCACATGGATGTAACATAATTTAATAAGCTCAAATCAGCCGTCCAATTGGATACAAAACCCGCACAAGCCAATCCGAAAGTAGCTGAAATAATAAAAACAACAGGCATAAATAAAACACCTGCACAAAATCTTGGCACAATAAGATATTCAATTGGGTCAACTCTTAATACTCTCATTGCATTTAATTGCTCAGTTACAGCCATAGAAGCAACTTCAGAAGCAAAAGAAGAACCAACCATTGAAATAATCGCAAAACCACTCATAACAACAGCAAGCTCTCTAACCATAACAAGAGCCGACAACATGCCTGTGTAACTTGCACCTCCTTGGCGAGCCAATTCAGGAGCTAATTGCATGGCAATAATTATTGATGTCATACCAACAATTGTAAGACTAATCGGCAAACTATCAAAAGCAAATCTTTTTGATTGCTCTATAGTTTCAGCCAAATTTATTCTAAGACCTATAACATATCTTGCAACGCGGGAAAAATTAACTCCAATTTCACCCAGAGTTATTAAAAAGTCTTTGATTTGCTTCCAAAAAAGCACTAGACCTTGATAAGTAAGTGTCTTATTTAGTTCGAACATAGTTTTATTTTATATGAAAAAAAATATTTTAAACACACAAATACAAACAATTTAGCCCATTTAGACTAGTATTTTTATAAAAAAAGAGTTATCATAAAATAAGATTGTGTTATTAAATTTATGTTGTTGTGTTGTAAAAGGAGGATTCTATGTCAAAAATAAATCCTATCAGAGGTATGACTATCGGAGGTTCTATTGGCGGCTTTGGAGCAGGTTGCACTATTGTTGCTTCACAAGAAGCAGCAATTAAAAGTTTTTTAGCTGACTCATACAAAAAAGCTAAAACCGTTTCAAAAGAAGGAACCCAGCTAACCCCTTGGCAAAAGACAAAAGACATACTAAAAGGAACAACTAATATCATTAATGAAACCCCATCAAAGATAAAAAATTTCTTTTATAATGAAAACTTCAAAACTCACAGAAGACTTCTTTTAGGCGCTATAATTTTAGGTTGTATTTGCGGTTTAATTTCATCTATTGCAATTAACTCTTACGATAAAAAATAAAATTAACTAAAAAAGCCCCTCTTAAATAAGAGGGGCCCTAATTAAATCAACCATTAAATACTAACGTATTTTGCACTGTCGACACCATTTATCTGTGCTATTTTGTCTAGAGTTGCACTTTCTACTTTTGAATCAATATTGAATATCATAATTGATTTATTTTCATCATTTGAATTTTGAACTACATTCATGCCTGAAATGTTAACATTATCAGCACCCAAAACACCGGCAACTAGCGCAACCATGTTTACCTTATTTATATGAGGAACAAAAAGCATATGTTTTTTAGGTTCAATACTTGAACAATATTCATTTATTTGAACAATTCTTTTTATTCCTTTTGCAATTAGGGCACCTTGCACAAGTGTTTCATTTTCTTTTGTAATTAATTTGACAGTTATTGTGTTATCTGCATTATTTACTTTTGAAGTTTTAACCTCAATTCCTCTTTGTTTTGCAACATATGGAGCATTTACATAATTTATTCCAACCATATTAGAACTTAAAACGCCTTTTAAAATTGCAATTTCCAAAGGAGATACATCTAATTCAGCCAATTTTCCGCCTACAATTATATCAAGTTCTTTAACTGCACCCTTAGATAATTGAGAAGCAATTGAGGCAACATTTTCAGCTAGACCCATATATTCTTTAACCGCTTCCAATTTTTGAGGTTTCAAAGCAGGAATATTAATTGCACTTGTTGCATTCCTGCCCGATAATACGTCTACTACTTGGTTTGCAACATCAAGCGCAACATTGATTTGAGCTTCATCTGTACTTGCACCTAAATGCGGCGTTAAAACAGCATTCTTGCATTTTAGCAAAGGAGATTGTGCAACATTTTTCTCATCTTCAAAAACATCGATAGCACATTGCGCAACCTGACCTGATTCTAATGCATCAGCAAGAGCTTTTTCATCGACAATTCCACCTCTTGCGCAATTTATTATTCTAACTCCTTTTTTCATTCTATTTATTGAATTTACACTAATTAAACCTGTTGTTTCTTTTGTTTTTGGAGTATGAACAGTTATATAATCACATATCGGCCAAAAATCATCCAAATGTTGAATATAGGTTGCGCCCATTTTTTCAACAAATTCTTTATTAGCATATGGATCGCAAACTACAACTTTCATTCCCAAGGCTAAAGCCACTTGAGCAACATGAGAACCAATTTTCCCTAAACCAATAATACCAAGAGTTTTATTATAAACCTCTACCCCTGTAAATTTAGAGCGTTCCCACAAGCCTTGCTTAACAGATGCATCTGCAGCCGGAATATTTCTTGACATAGCCATCATCATTGCAATTGTATGTTCTGCTGCAGCATGAGTATTACCGTCAGGAGAATTTACAACTATGATACCTTTTTCAGTTGCTGCTGCAACATCAATATTATCTACACCAACACCGGCTCTGCCTATAATTTTAAGTTTTTTTCCTGCCTCTATAACTCTTGCTGTTACTTTAGTTTGTGAGCGAACTAAAAGTGCATCATATTCACCTATTATTTCACATAATTTATCTTCATCCATTGTAGGAAGATTATCAGCAGCTGCCACACGTGCTACAATTTTTACAGCCAAATCATTGATTTTGTCTGTTACCAATACTTTATACATATTTTCTCCTATTAATTAACTATCCTCTAGGTAAGTATGCTTGAGCATATCTGTAAGATTGAACAAATCCAACGGATTCATACATCCTAACTGCGCTTTGAAGATTTAAATCCAAACTTGCATTTAATTCATTTAAATCAACAATTCCGCCTTGGTGTAATTTAACAACATCCGACACCGAGGCTCTAACCATTGCACTGGATAATTTTTGTCCTCTGTGTTTTTCCAATATACCAATTAAAGGCAAATTTGCTATGCCATCGCCTGTAACATTTGCCAAGCAAAAACCTACAAGCCTATTTTCATATAATAAAATCTTACTTGCTTGCGGCAAAAATCTACCATAAATTGAAGTCGTAATTTTGTTGGTTATATCACGACATCCGTCAATTGAAGAAAATCTAACATCAAAATTAACGTCACTTGAATTTCTGAATGAATTGTATATAACCTCAGCCAATTCCTCAAAATAAATATCTCTATATGGAGTTAATTTATAACCAATCGGTAAACTTGGAAAATTATTTTGCGAAATTTCTTTTATTAATTGTTTATTTTTAATATCAAAAACTACAACACCGGTATCAATAAAATTAAAACCATACGAAGCTATATCTTTTTTAAATGCTTCTTGTACTCCAAGCATAGCATAACTAACAACGCAATGTTTTCTTTGCGTTTTTGTCAGCTCCATGAATTTATCAAACAAACGAATTCTTTTTTCTGCAATATCTTCCACACCCAAACAATGTATTACAAACAACTCAATTACATCGTTAGGAACGGTGGTATATGCCAAAAAACCTGTAGGTATAGAATCTTCCAGTAAAATAATACAATTTATTAAGTTCTTTTTATAAGAATCAATAAAATCTTCATATGTTAAAGGGTCAATCTCAAATTTGTAATCGGTTCTGGCTTTAAGGCGAAAATCATTATATGCGCCTTGGAATACTCTAAAATATTTTTCTTCTAATACAGCGGTTTCATACATATAAGCAATACTTTCTCGGTTTTTGTAAATTGTACCATGGAAAATATTTATTTTTCAAATTTTATGTAAAGTTGTGTATAGTTTTTAAAATTATTTCAACTTTATTTAATCATATGATGCATTTTTTCAATTTTAGTTTTTATGTATTTTTCATTGTATTTATTAATTACAGGCTCAATTGGCAACCTTTGATTAATCTCAAGTCCATAACCTTCAAGTCCAATTATTTTTGTAGGGTTATTTGTCAAAAGGTTAAACTTTGAATATCCAAGCTGCCTTAAAATTTGTGCACCTATTCCATAATCTCTTAAATCAGGTGCAAACCCAAGTGAAACATTAGCTTGAACCGTATCTTGTCCCTCATCTTGCAATGCGTACGCTTTAATTTTATTGATTAATCCTATTCCTCTGCCTTCATGGCCTTTCATATATACTAACGCACCTTTGCCATAATCGTTTATCATTTTTAAGGCGCAATGCAATTGATAATTACAATCGCATCTTAAACTGTGAAAAATATCTCCTGTAAGACATTCAGAATGCACCCTTACCATTGGAATTTTATCGGTTTTATCATCTTTTACCAAAGCAACATATTCATTATCATTTAATATATTTCTATAGCCATATATAATAAATTCACCAAATTGTGTTGGAAGCTTTGCACTTGCTTCCATTTTAACAATCATTTCTCTTTGAATTCTATATTTAACTAAATCTGAAACAGTAATAACTTTTATGTTTTTTTCTTTAGCAAAATTCAAAATATAATCTCTGCGGGCCATGTGCCCGTCTTGCGTCATTATTTCGCACATCGCACCTGCCAAAGGTAAGCCTGTTAATTTGGCCAAATCAACAACTGCTTCTGTATGTCCAATTCGCTCTAACACTCCTCCTTGGCGAGCTACGCAAGGAAATAAATGCCCAGGACGTCTTAAATCATTAGGATTTGATGAATTAATCAAAACCTCAATTGTTTTTGCCCTGTCAAAAGCTGAAATTCCTGTCGTTACACCAAACTTTTCATCAGCATCAATTGATATTGTAAAAGCAGTTTTCATGCTCTCAGTGTTTTGTTCAACCATTTGATTAAGTTGCATTTTTTTTGCAATTGCCCTGTCAATTGCAACACAAATCAAACCTCTTGCGTTTTGCGCCATGTAGTTAATGTTTTCAGGAGTTGCAAACTTGGCATTACAAATCATATCGCCTTCATTTTCTCTGTCTTCATCGTCAACTACGATTATTATTTTTCCTTTAGCATAGTCTATAAGAGCATCTTCAATTGAACTAAACATTTTATATTTCCTTTTTGATTAAAATCCGTTTTCTTTCAAAAACTCCAAAGTTATTTTTGATTTTTGCTTATTTGATGACAAGATTTTTTGAACATATTTTCCAAATAAATCATATTCAATATTAACTATATCACCAATTTTTAAATTTTTTAAATTTGTATTATTGATTGTTGTAGGAATTAGTGAAACCTCAAACCCTTTTTCAAATACTTCTGAAACAGTCAAACTAACACCATTTATTGCAATAGAACCTTTTTTTATGACTAAATCGGAATTACAGCTAAATTCTAACCTTTTTGAAAAACCGTCTTGATTTATTTTTCTTACAGAAGCAACCGTATCAATATGACCGGATACAATATGCCCATCTAATCTTGAGTTATTTTTTAAAGCTCTTTCAAGATTAATTTCATCATTTTTTTTGAGATTTTTTAAATTTGAAACATTAAGCGTTTCTTTCATAATATCAGCGCAAAAAACTCCATTTATAACAGATACTACAGTTAAGCAAACACCATTTAGTGCAATCGAATCACCGATTTTCACATCATCAAAATCTGCTTCAAAATAAATCTTTGCACCAAGATTATTAAAATGTATATTCTCAACCTTTGAAACTTTTTCAATTAAACCTGTAAACATATCATTAAAATATCACAAAAAATCAATACAATTAAGTGTTATTTTTTTCTTTATGACTGTTTTTTGCAGGAATTTTATCAAAAATCGGGTTTACTAATTTTTCCATTAAAATATTCTCAACAAAAAAATCAATAGGTTTAATTAATAAAAATAAAGCAACAAAGCCCGATATTGTGGCAACGATACTTTTAGATATATTCTTATCTTTAAAGAGCTTTAAAACAGTATTTTTCTTAGCTATAGAAGAATCTTCATATTTCATTAAAGATTTCAAGTAATATTGTTTGTATTTATCTGATTTAATTGCTTTTTCACTTGTCATAATATCAACAGCAGTATCTGCTTGTTGTTTAAGATATTTTATTACAGGGTTTGAATCATCAGGATTTTTAATATATTTTTCCATGGTAGCTTCAGGAACATCTGATTCTGCAAAAATACCTAAAACTTTTGAAAAAATATTCTTTTTTTCTATACTTTTCTTATTTTCTTGAGCCTTCTGCTTAAATGCGCTAATCAAACCATCTGCAAAATCTTTATTATCAGCTTTCGGATATTCACTATGTTCCAAATAATCCATAGTAAATTCAACCAATTCTTTTTTGTCATTTGTACTTAAACTATCACTAATCCCTGCTAATCTAACCCCGATTTTTTGTCCTGTTTTAATAGCCAAAGTCGGCATTATAACACTCGCCAACCCTTGAAAAACAGCTTGTCTTAAACTTCTTTTTACGCTTGGCGCATAAGTTGTATTTTCATTTTTGTATTTATCATATATATCAGCACCTAAATACAATAATGCTGGTGCCCACAACAAAGTGCCGGCTGTTTTATTAATCGGACTAATTGCAGCACCAACCTCATTTGAATAGGCACATGCTCTCAAAGGAAATTTTGATAAAGGATCGTTGTTTTCCTTATGTTGCACAACAAGATTTTGATTAATAAATCTTTTATATAAATTATATTCTTGACTCATTTTCATAAAATTCAAAACCGATGGGGTTTCATTTTATAACAAATTAAATCAAAAGTAAAATCATAAATTTATCAATTGAATTTTATTGTAAATTTTTGTAAAATATAAGCATAATATATCCCATAAATGGCAATTATTAGGCTTCAGGTGTTTAGATATATATAGCAAAGGTGGTGTGTTATGATTCAACCGTTAAAATACAATTCAAACATTAAATTCAATGGAAATGGACCTTTAAAAAATTCTGAATTATTTAAAGATTTTCAAAAACCCGCAACAGTTTTAAATAGCCAAGCTACACAACAAAATGACGTTGCAAACTTAAACACTGCAAAAGAAGAATCAATCAAGCAAGAAAATATTTTTTCAAAAACAAAAAAAGGCATAATAAACGCTCTTAAAAATTTCAACACAACCACAAACACAACTCTGGGCTTTATTAAAGGCTTAATATTTGGTTCAATCACAACAAGTGTAGTTGGTGTAATGGGCAAAAACATCAAAGATTCAAAAGGACAAATATGGGGTACAACAATAGGAATTTTAAAAGATGCAGGCAAGGGAATAATTAAAACTGTTGAATCAGCTCCTTCATTAATTACAAAAGCACCAATTGAAAACATTAAAACACTTTCAAAACTACCTAAAAAATTCTATAAAGAATATCTAAAAGGAAACAAAACAACTGCAGCAATTGCAACAACCTTGGGTCTAGGCATTTTAGCTTATAACACACTAAAAGGAAAAATTGTAGCAAATAAGAAAAATGCCGATGTAGATCACTACACAAATACAGGTCATATAAAAACCAATTAATAAATTAAAACTCTCGCATTTGCGAGAGTTTTTTTTAAAACAACTTACTTTGAACAGGTTCTGCTTCTAATATATCTTCGATTTTACATTCCAAAACATCACACAATTTATCTAAATTAATATACGATGGCTGGGTTCTGCCTTTAGCCCAAGAATATATAGTTTGTTCAGGCAAATTCATAACTTTAGCCAATTTATACAAGCTATAATTTTTCTTTTGCTTTGCTGTTTCTTTAATCTTAATTTTCATATTAATTGATTATATCTTACTTTTAACTTGTTTTCCATAAGAATAAGGTTATTTTTCAACTTTTTAGAGGAAAAAATTTTTTTAAAGTTAAGTATAAATCTATTATTACGATATAATAAAATATGTTGTCATATGTATAAAAATAATTAAATTATTTATAGAGGATATAATAAATATGAAAAAGACTTTTTTAATAATTTTAAGTTTAACGCTAACTATTGGTTTCATAAGCACAGGAACTATGGCTGCAACTCAAAACATAACACCTAAAGCGCCATATGTAAGTCAATCAATGAAACCGGTAATTGCAAAATACAGACAACAAAATTTTATAGGCTCACTGCAAGACCTCATAAAAATCATGGAAAAGGAACCAAACAACACTCTTGCTAAATATTACGCAGCACTTACATATACACAGCTTGGCAGACAAAACGAAGCACAAACTTTGTACCATGAAGTTATTGAAAAAAATGACAACGAAATCCTAGTTCATTATTCTCAACGAGCACTTGATTGTTTAGGAAACCCCGAAAGCGAAATGTGCAAACCTAAACAACAAGAAGTAAAAGAAGTTGATGAAATGACTAAATTTATCCAATCAGGAAAACAAATTCACCCTGCTGCAATGGATAGAATTACAAGAGAAAGAATGGAGCGTAAACTTCAAGAAAGCGAATATCAAAGAAAACAGCAAGATCAAAATAAATTAAAGTCAGATGCATCAATGCCAACAAATGAAGAAATTGCTTCAGCTTTAAATACTTTATCAAAAATCGGACTAAACCCTTATACTCAAACCCAAGCATATCTTAATCCAATGATGCAAGCAGGACAACTTAATCAATTTGGTTATCTTCCCAATGCCAACATAAATCCTTATTCAGCATTATTGGGCAATAACACAAATCCTGACTTTGCTAAAATGTTTTTATACAACCAAATGACAAATCAACAAAACAATCTTTTAAATTACGGAATATAGAAAATGGATAAAAATACCGATAAAATCACATTAAAAACAACAAAATTCGGAGAAATTGAAATAGATAAAAGCACTATTTTTGACTTTGTAGGCCCAATAATCGGATTTAGCGATTTAAAAAACTATACAATTGTAGACTACAAGCCAGATTCACCTTTTAAGTGGTTGCAGTCTGTTGAAGATATGGACTTAGCTTTTCCTATTACATTATGCAGTTTCTTTGGAATAGATTATCAATTCAACATCCCCGATGAAGAAGCGCAAAAACTTAAAATTGAAAACCCTGACGACATTGTTGTATTTAACATTGTAAATATACCTTCATCCAATCCTCAAGGAGCAACCGTAAATATGCTTGCACCTATTGTGGTTAATCTTGCAAACAAAAAAGCAATGCAAATAGTCTTAAAAAATACAGATTTTCAAGTAAGATATAAATTATTTGAAAACAAGGAAATGAAAGAATAAAAAAATGCTGATTTTAACAAGAAAAGTAAATCAAAAATTAATAATTAATGACAATATCGAAATTGTCATATTGGAAAGCTATAAAAATTCTGTCAAAATCGGCGTTAATGCACCAAATAATGTGCAAATTTATCGAGAAGAAATTTATAACGAAATTAAAAAATCAAACAAACAAGCCAATTCTGCTAATATTGATACTATAAACCATATTGCCGCCAAAAAAGCAGAAAGCTTTGATTTTATGAAGAAAATTAAACAAAATGAAGCGTAGTGAGCAAATCGCAAAACAGCATTTTTACAATAAAGAATATAAAAAAGCTCTTGAAATATTTAGTAAAAAAAACAAATACTATGAAGCAGGGCTTTGTTCTTTGTTGTTAAAAGATGAAAGCAGCGCTCGTGAATTTTGGAACAAAAAATCCAAAAACTGCCCTGCTTGTGCTTGGGGGCTATGTATTTTAGGTTATATTAATCTTAAAAACGAAAGAAATGCAACATTTTTTCAGACAAGAGCTTTTTTAGAAGTTTATTTAAATTTATTTTTAGAAAATGATTTAATACAATGGGCACAAAATCTTGTTAGTTGTTGCGATGTGCTATATAGAGCCAATCCTGAGGCTTACAAATTTATAGCTAGAGCACTATATGCTAACGGATATTTTGAGCTTGCAATAACTTTTTGCAAAAAAAGTCTTAGACTATTTTATGCTGACCCTGAAGCGCTATTAATTTTATCACAATGTCAATACTTATTAAAAAACAGACCTGACGCACTTGATAGTGTAAATCGAGTTTTGTGTATGGTTCCAACATACTATCCTGCAAAAATCTTTAGAAATATTTTAATGGAAGAAATAGAAAACGAAAAAAGCGGGAACTAATCCCGCTTTTTATATATTAGTCTTATTTGAATTTACACCTCAGCTTCTGTTTGGGTAGTTCTGATTGATTCAACACCGCCTTTTGATTTTGAAAGGCCTTTTTCTTTAAATTTTCTCACTTGGCGTTCAAGTTTGTCGCAAACAAGGTCAATAGAAGCATACATATTTTCAGCTTTTTCTTCTACACGAATTGTTTCACCGCCGATTTTGCAATTAACTTCTGCTATGTGAGAATCACTAACGGAGGGATTTTTAATAACCGATAAAATAGCGTCTATTGAATCAATTTGTTCATAATGTGCCACTACTTTTCCGGCTTTTTCTTTGACGTAAGCCTTAATAGCATCAGTGATTTCGATGTTACGTCCGTTAACGTGAATGTGCATAGTTTTCTCCGTTTCTAGCGCAGATAATCTCCATCTCGCATTTATATATTATACCCTATTTTTAGGTTTTTTTAAAGCAAAATTTT
>CALURR010000100.1 GCA_944323195.1 Candidatus Gastranaerophilales bacterium | reverse complement strand
AGAGCAAATTCTCATTTTGAAAATGAAGTAAAATCTAACAGTTATACTTTTACAAAAGTGCCTAATGATGTTGTTAAAACATTAATAGAAGATTTTAATCGAGATGAGTATGAAATTGAATTTGGGGAAAAGCATTTCAAAATAAAATTTGAAGACACTTTTATAATAACAGTATCATATTACGAAACAACAAAAAAACTATTATTACAGGGAAAAACTAATCCTTTGTGGAATGAAGTGTTTTTCTATTTAGCTGAAAAGTTATCTATTAAATATAATGAAATTGTATCTTTATATATAAATGCAAATAATCAACTAAACAGTATACAAATTGAGGTAAATGATGAATTAATTAAGGATAATTTGCAAGCAATATTGAGTGAAGATTTATTGCAAAATAGAAACGTGTTGTTAGCAAGTGAAGTAGAATTATTAAACACATCTAAACAATTTTTATCTCTAAATATGAAAACCAATGATTATTCTTTTATGTTATGCCCTGCCTTTAGAGTAATAGAGGGGATTCTCAGACGATTAATTGGAAAATATAATTTATATGATACTGCTGAAAAACAACAAAAAAATTTTTATCAATTCCACACTAAAGAAAACAAGTTGGCTATTGAATATGAACAAAAACTAGGTAACAATGAAGAAATAATAGATATTTTAAATGGTTTGTACGGCATATATTCTACATCAAGAAAAATATACTTACATTCAGACGGATTTAATCCCGCAATAATTATTGATAAATCTAAGGCGTTGGCAATTTTCGAAGAAATTTGTACTTTATTAATAAAGATACAAAATGTATACGAACAAGATATTGTCAAAAAATAAGGTAATTAGATATGAACGCATACAAAATTAATAATAATTCCGAAATATGTATATATAAAAACAACAACATAATGCTAATTATTACGGTTGGCATAGATAGTCCTATGTTTTACCAACAAGAATTAAAGAAAATAATTAACGAAAATATAAATACTAATAATTCAAAAACAGTAATATTTTTTGATATGTTTTCGTGTGTCAGAGAAGAATCAAAACGTTTTCTAAAACTTGATTATTATTCAACTTTACAGAATTTTGACTATTCTAGCATTAAGAATGTAGAACTATCTGAAATCCCAAGAAGGTTTCAGCACCTAATAACAAAATTTGAAAATAAACTATATTGTTATTAGTTAAGGATTTAAAATTTATTTTGTTTGTATTTGATTATCATTCTATTTCTTTCGGCATAATTTGATAATGTTTCAACGGCTTTTAAATTTTGTTCAGTTATCGGGTGAGCATATCTCATTGTTGTCTTTATATCTTTATGACCTAAAATATTTTGTACTACAATTATATTAACACTATTGTTTGCCATTCTTGTTGCTGCTGTATGTCTTAAATCGTGAAAACGTAGATTTTTAATTCCTGCAAGTTTACAAACAGCTCTAAAAGAGCCTTTTAAGTCCGAATATCTGTTTTGGGTTATTGGATTTGCAAAAACATAATCACAAATTTTATTTTTTCTAGCTTCTTTTAGTATTTCCATTGTGTCGCTATTTATGGGTACAAAACGCTTTGACCCGTTTTTAGTATCAAGTAATGTTATTTTGTTTTCCTCAAAATCAATACAACGCCATTTAAGGCTTAAAATTTCTTCTTTTCTCATTCCCGTATTTAATGCAAATTTTATTATTGGTTTTATGTATTCAAATCTACCCTTGCATACATTCATTAAGTTGATTTCTTCATCAGGGCTTAAGTATCTTTCAATTTTATTTTCTTGTCTTAATTTTTTTATATTTGCACAAGGATTTTTAACTAGCCAACCATTTTCGATGGCTATGTTAAACATTTTTCTTAAAACTTCTATATCCCTGTTTATAGTAGTATTAGAAATAGTCTTTGGTGGGATTTTTTCGCCATTTACTATTTTTTCTTTTGAAATAATTTCTTTTTTTCTGCTTATTTTATATTTTTCTATATCCATAGGAGAAATATCTTTTAACTGCTTATTTCCCCATATTTTTTCAAACTTATAGGCTTTTGCAACATTTGTTTTATAAGAACGGTGATTTGTTTTAGAATATTCGACATACACCTTTACAAGTTCTTTAAATAGTTTGCAGCCTATATTTTCAACTAGGTCTAGTTTTCCTCTTAATAAATCCGTTTTAAACGCATTAAAATAAATTTCTGCGTCCTTTTTAGTTACTGCTTCTGAAATAGCTCTATGATAGCGTTTTCCCCTTATCATAGCTTCAAAATACCATTTTCCAGATTTTTTGTCTTGATAAATACTCATTTTTTTAATTCCTTACTTGTATTTGGTATGTGAATTATAAAATCAGATGGTTGGATTTCTAATTTTTCACATACTTTATCTAAAACTTCACAATTAATGCTTGCAACCCTTTGTTTAACAAAAGCGTGAAGTGTTGCATATCTTAAACCCGTCATTTCCGCTAATTTGTTTATCGAAATATCTCTATCTGCAAGTATTAATTTTAAATTATTCTTTATCATTTTATATCTTTCTTATTGTGTTTTAGTTTATTTTGATTTAAAATAAGTATATATTAAACTATTTTGAGTATAACAATAAAGGAATAAAAATGCAAGACAAAAGTTTTAAAGAAAAAATCAATTCTAAACATCTTAATAAGTTATCAGAATTTAAAACAGTATATGAAACAGAAATGAAAAGAGGATTTGATGATAATGTCTTTAGAATAGAAGAAAATTTGTATTTATATATAAACAAACATTTTCCAGAACTGTGGAATTCAAAAATTGAGTTAATTAAAAAATTTAGAGAAAAAAAGAATTTATGGAATATAGCGTTTAAAAATAAGTATATGAATTCAGATGAAATTTCTAAGTATAAGAAAATTAGTGAGCAAAAATATTTTAAAACTTTCTATGCAGAAAAATTGGGAGCTTATTTTTCACTTCAAATTTTTGCTGAGTGCAATTTTAATAGAGAATTAATTTTGCAAAAACCAATACCAGATAAATTTGCATTTACTCTTTTTAGAATGGCTTATAAAGGTGCTAATCCAGACAAATATAATAATTGGCAGTTTAATGAAATTATAGAAGATATAGAAGATTTTTTGGATAAAAAACGAAAGAATAATATAGAGAAAAAATACTTGCATTATACAAAAAATAAAGAGTTCTTACTAGAAAGTAACCTTTTTTTAAAAAATTCATACAGTTTAAAAGCTTTCCTGTATGACATTTGCAAGGATAGACCTCTTGATGGTATTAAGTATCAAACTATTAGTGCAAATGTTAGCAGGATAAATAAAGAAGCAAAACTTTTAATCGGTGCTAAACTCATAAAGAAAGTAAGAAAAGGCGATTTTTGGTTAGAAGATTATATTGTATTTAAAGATTGCATAAATCAAAAATAAAATTTTGCATTTTTTTGCAAATTAAGTCTGTAAAGCATTGATTTTACAGGCTTTTTTGTTTGCAAAGTTTTGTAATCATTTAGTGTTTTAATTCTCCGCAATAATGAAGATATAAATCAGAAAAGGAGAAAAAAATAATATGAATGAAAATTTAAAATTATTAAGCTGTGAACAACTTGCAAGTTTTTTAGGAGTCAAAGTTGGAACAGTCTATGTTTGGTTGTGCAAAAAACAATTACCCAAAGAAATTTATAGAAAATTAGGTAGAAAACCTGTTTTTATCAAATCAGCAGTAGAAAACTGGATTTTAAACGGTGCTGAAATGGTAAAAATCAAGGAGGTTTAATGTTTTATAAATCTCTTGAGCGATTCTACAGACAGTTCTCTTATGAAAGAGTTGTTAACGCATATTTAAAAGATAAAAATGAATATGTTGTTTTAGCTGAAAATTTCGTCGAAAATTTATATTTTTTTATTTATGAATTAGACACGAAGCATAAATACTTTTTGATTATTGAGAATATTAAAAATCCAATTATTAAAGAACTTAAAACGCTGAAAAATAAAGACGGCTATATCGTTGTATCTAAAAAAGATTTTTCGCAGAAAATTTCTTTAAAAATCAGAAAAAAACTAGCAAAAAGAGGTATTTGTTTTACTGTAGAAAATGGTTTAAAATGCAACAAGTATTTTTGTTTACACCGCCTTGTAGCTTGTTTGTATTTTGATTGCATAGGTCTTGAAGTGCACCATATCAATAAAAACACCTTATGCAACAGTATTTTAAACTTAGTTCCGTTGACACCTGATTTTCATAAGCTGGTAGATAATGATTTAAAAAATGGTGAAAATTTTGCAAGAGAGGTACAAAATCATTTATTCACTAAAAATCAAAAGAGAAATTTAACAGTAGCAAATTCTTCAAATGTAATATGCGAAATATTAAAATATAAAATTTTTGGGCTTACTCCATATCAAATAATCGACAAAATGAAAAAGTATGTAAAAAAATCAAAAATATATCAAATTCTAAAATTTTACTACTATTCAAAAGATTTTTTAAAATGGCTTAAATTTCAGCATAATCAATATTTTCCAGGATTTTATGGAAAATTTAAAAATGGTTTATTTTTAGATTCTGCTTAAAAAGACGTATTTATTTGTTTTTATAACAATCTTGTACTGAAAATTTAGATACAAACAGAATGAACTCAAACGCATATAACTAAAAGTTTTTTAAACCTTATTCAATAAATCTGTTAGTAATTAATACTATAGGAGGTCCTAAAAATGAAAAAGACAAAGAGAGAAATAAATAAAACCTTAAGTTTACTTTTAAACTTACTTAATCTACATAAAGATTTTATATGCTATCAACAAGATAAAATCAAAAGATTTCGATTAATCATATTTACTTTAATTGTTTTCTTAGTTTTAATAATCGCTTATTTTAAATCCATAGGGGGTTAAATATGAATTACGTTGTTCACTTTTGTAAAAACCTTAATTGTAATAATTCTTGGATAGACTTTGATAAAACTAATGCAAAAAGCAGACCTCCACAATGGAAATATTGTATGGAGTGTTGCAAAAAATATGGATATATAAATCCTGATAAACCAACAATAAGAAAAAAGAAACGAGAGCAACTAGAAAAAGCTCGCTCAAAGATTGAAAAAAGGCGGTAAATTTAAGCGTTTTTTTGAA
>CALURR010000099.1 GCA_944323195.1 Candidatus Gastranaerophilales bacterium | reverse complement strand
TTTGCCGTTAATAATTGCATTATCCGCACCTATAACAATTATTTCTCCTGTTTGTTTATCTTCAAAAACCTGAGTATCTTCATTAATATTTTCAAGAGTTATTTTAATTCCTTGAGATGTTGTATAGGTATATGTTCCTTTTTTCCATAAAAAACCAAGAGTCCTATCTTCCTTTGGTTCAATTTCAACAAATTCATCAGAGTTTTCCAATTGAGCCAAATCTATATTTTTTGTTGCTTCATTATCTGAAAAATAATTTTCCTGCTCAACATCAACCCTAGTGTTATCTAAGGCTGTATCAAGCTCTTTTTTATGTACACTTTTACTTCCATCTACGCCAATATTAATATTCATAATTTGCCTTAGAGGTTAAGATATATTTAACTTATCGGCATTTTTTGGATGGAATATTACAAAAATTGATGAAATTTTTACAAAATGTAATAAAAGTTAACTATTTCTTTGTTGTCCAAGGATTTGATGGACTATAAGCTGTCAATCCTTTGTAGCCTGCAAATATTATTGTTGCATTATCTGGTATTTCAGATAAAAACCTTGAAAGCGCAAGTCTTTCATTTTGTGGAATATTTGTGTTGTTTACATCATCAGGTGAATTAAATTTAACAACATAGGTATTATCCACAACGGTTGCTCTTTTTACCACTAATTCTGTTAAATTGCCGTAAATATCAGATCGATAATTTCCTTTAGCACCCCTTGTTGCCATTTCCATTAATTCTTTTTGAGAATTGGCTATTGCATTTTTAATTTCTATGCCATTAAATGTTTTATCTCCTATAGTTATAATTTCACTATCTTGTATTTGAGTCAAATAATTAAAGTCTTCAAGTTGTGAAGCTAATTGGGCATATTCAGTCTCTGATATATTAAGTTTTTCTTGAATTTTATTTGGAATTGTTTCTCGCCAAAATTCATATTCATTATTTCCCGTTTCCAGAGCAACTATATTGTCCATTGTTTTGGCAAATCCACTAGATTGATTATAATAAGTTGCATTAATTACATCTGCGGCTCTTAAATCAACCACAATACCAAATCTTTTATATGTGGCATTGTTGTCTTTTGATATTATACTTACGCTTTGAAGTGATAAGGCAAGAGGATTGGACATTAACATTTTAAATGTATTGAAATCTGACAATGAATCTGCCATATGCACTCCAATAGTAACGTCTTCAGGTTTAATTCCAGGAAGAAAACCATATTGTTCAATATTTGCGTCATTTAATTCTTGTAAGTAAATCGGTTTTATATTTTTTTCTGTTCCATCTTCAAATTTAATAGATATTTCAGGTATTAACTCAGGTTTAACTATTGGAGTTGTGTATATTAATGGAGTTGTTTCTTTTGCTCTTGACATAGCTGTTATTAGCCTATTTTGTGATTCATCTGTTAATCCTTTTAATTTATCATTACTGAATTGCTCATTTCCAATACTCAATAAATCTGCTCTTGCAAAAATTCTCTGTATCTCATAATTTGGCATAGTTCCCATTTTTGTCATAGTTTTTTCGGTAGAATTTTTTCTTTGATTATAATCTGCGCCCCAATGATGATTTAATATATTATTTACAACTTCATACTTCATCACCTCGGGAAGAGAATATCTATTAAGAATATCATTTACATATTTTGCGGAAACAATTGGATGGCTATTGTCAACAACCCCTTCTTTTTTTGCAATATCATGTAATATTGTCATTAATTTTAATTCAAATTTTTGATAATCAGAAAGATTTGCATAATTAACATCAGATAGTGCATTTTTATATGCTTCTAAAATATGTATATCTAGCGTATAGCCGTGGGTTTCATGTTGTTGTTTACCAATTGTATTGATAAATTCTGGCATACCGGAAATTAAGGAATTTAGCATTGTATCAATTTCTTCATTTCCTGTTTTTATTTTGTTATCTGTAAATCTAGTTGCCATTTCAAGAACTTTACCTTCTATGCCATCGGTGTTTAACTGCGATAAATCAATAATGCCATCATATCCATTGCCATCTTGAGTTAATTTAATATTTAATTGTTTCAGTATTTGAGTTCTTTGAGTATTTGAAACATTTGATAACACTTGGTTTAAATCGCTTATGAAATCTTTCCTTGAGTATTCAAGAGGCAGTCCAGTTTCTTTATATTGTGTAAAATCTATATTTCTAATCGTTTCATCAGCAATAGAATTATTAGAAAAGAAATATTTAAACATATTTACTTGCGCTTCTTTAGGAACTTCAATCAAATTAAGCTTTGTTACAAGGTCAATATCTTTAGCTATCAGCTGAAATGCGCGTTTTGTATTTATACCTATATCAGTATATTTTTTAAGCATGTCAAGCTGTTCTTCATTAGTTTCTTGTATTTTTGGCATTTCGGTGTTAACTTTAGCATTAGCTAAACCTGTTAAAATACCAATTAATTGATTTTTGCCTTCGCCTAAAAATCTGTCAATTGACCAATAATTTTTATTATTTAATAGCTCTCCATTTGTAATTAAAGACTCACCTTGTGCTATAACATAATCAGCACCAAGCGATAAAATAGAATCCACTCCTGTTTCAGTAACTTGTCCTAAAATACTTGCAGCAGTTTGTTTTATTCCAATTTGAGCTACTTTATTTATAACCGATTCATTTAATCCATGGGTAAATTCACCTATCTTACAACCTGATATAAATGACGCCAATTCAACACCTGTTTCTAGGGCTAAATCTTTAACTTCATCACTTGTTAAGCCATCAGAGTCTGTTATATTATCAGCTAAATCCATCGCATTATTAATAAACATACCTCCTAAAGAAATATATCTGCCGGCGGTCATCAAAGGTATTCCAACTGTTGCTCCGCAAGGAAACCAACATGCAGCTGCACCAAGAACTGTGCAGCCAAGACCTGCAATAGATATTGTATTTGATAATTTAGCTGAAAAATTTTCTTGATCATCTAAATATTTTTTAGCAAAATCAGAGTAAAATTTGTCTTTACCCATGGCATTACTTTGAGAGGAATAATATTTCTGTGCCAAATCTTCAAGGCTTAATCCTGTATTTTTTTCAAGCTTTTCAATATATTCATCATCATAACTTGAAGCTATAAGGGTTGCTTGATAAATATTTGAAAATTTGATATATTCGTCAATTTTTTTTGTTGAAAACTCTACTTTGGTATATTTTTTATAGGTTTCTTCAAAACTTAATTCACCCTCACCATTCATAGCCTGACTAAGAGCGTTAATCATTTCTTCTTGCTTGACTATTGCTTCTTCAACATCTTCAGAAGATACACCAAGACCTGTTAATTCTTTTAGGGCATTATATCCATCTGATATAATTCCATCATCTTGTTGATTTTGAAGTATTTGTCTTGCTGATTCAAGATTATCAGTCATTGCTTGAATAACGTATTGTTGATATTCTTCTTCTGTCTCAAAACCAACTGGTTGAGTTAAAATTAAAGAGATATATTCTGAAACAGGCATAGTTTGAGCATTTTCTAGTGTAATGGTTTCATTGCTTTCAACTTCAGGAATTTTTGAAATATCAAAATCTTCAGAATTATTTTTTTCTTCAACCTTTAAATCGTTATTATTTAAATCATCTTTTCTTAAAATTTCAGAATTATTTAAAGACACAAAATCAGCTCCGGATTTTGTTTTTAAAATGCCAACCTTAGTATTATCTAAAATTATAGAATCATTTCCTGAACCAGTTTCTAGCGATTGAATATTAGAATCATATATTGAAATAGATACATTTTCATTACTACTTTTAATTTTTGCACCATTTGCCTCTACAATAAAAACCTCTCCAGTTTCAGGATTTTCAAATACATGTATATTGTCTAAATCATCAGGGTTTTCAATTGTAATTTCAACGCCTGAACTGGTTTTAAATGTATATCCGTTATTTCCAAAAAATAAAAATTTAGAATTTTGTTTTGGCTCAACCTTAGTAAGTTCATCAGAATTTTGAAGTTCTGATAGGTGGGCATTTATCAGTATTGTATCATCAAGAAAATAATTTTCTTGCTCAATATCAACCTCAGTATTATCTAGGGTTGTATCAAGCTCTTTTTTATATACGCTTTTACTTCCATCTATGCCGACTTCGATATTCATATTGTTGCCTTAGGAAATATATACTTAACTTATCGGCATTTCAAGAAAGAAATATTACAATAATTGATAAAATTTTTACAAAATGTAATAAAGGTTAAAAAAATGGTAAAAGAAAAATCTTTTACCATTAAAATTTCACCAATTAAATTTATTTTTTCCTTATAAAATCCAATACTGCATTTATAAATGTCAATGGATGAGTAGGGCATCCTGGGATATATAAGTCAATTTTATATTTATCTATAAATTCACGATTTAATTCTTGAGAATCTTGGAAAATTCCGCCTGAAATAGCGCAAGCTCCGCACAAAACCACAACTTTTGGCTCAGGACAAGATTTATAACAATCTTCAAGAGCATATGCCATATTTTTTGAAATTGGTCCTGTAATAACAATGCCATCAGCATGGCGAGCTGAAGCTACAAAATCAATTCCAAATCTTCCCATGTCAAAATTAGCATTACCTGCGGCGTTCAATTCCATTTCACAGCCGTTACAACCGCCTGCTGAAACTTGACGAAATTTTATTGAACGATTGAAAATAGAATATATTTCTTTTCTTACTTCAATTGCTTTTTTATGATATTCTTCAGGAGTCATTTCCTCTGTTATAATTAATTTTTCCCTTTTGTCTGCTCCTAATTTATAATAGTTTGTAAAATCAATTGCATGGTTTTCACAAAATCTTTTACATTTACCACATAGAGTACATTTACCCAAATCAATCGATAAAGGATTAACACTTAGTGCGCCTGTTGGACAAATTGTTGCGCATTTTCCGCAATTATCACATTTAGAATTATCAAGTTTAGGCAACCCTCTAAACGCTGTTCTCATGGGCGCATTTTGAATATCGGGTATAAATTGATTTTTTTGCCATAATTTCATTTTCAAAGTATCAAACATAATATTAATTCCTTAAATTATAAATCAAATCCACAGTATGAAAGGTCAAAACCTTTATTACACAATGGGAAATCAGAAATTCCATTTCCTCTTACTGCCATAGCCAAACCATACCAATTATTAAATGACGGGTCTTTAATATTATAACGGGTTAATTTTCCTGTTTCATCTGTTGTAGCTATATGAACCAATTCACCTCTCCAACCTTCTACAATACTAAGTGCAAAAGAGTTTGGAATAAGATTTTTAGGTTCTACTTTAATTTCTT
>CALURR010000098.1 GCA_944323195.1 Candidatus Gastranaerophilales bacterium | reverse complement strand
TATTTTCATCAGATATACCACCATCTAGCACATAAAAATTACAAAATGAATTTGTATTATCACAAATACTAGCTATGGTTGTAGCTACAAATGGAGAATAGTTATTGTCAGAAGATAGAAATATAGGAATATTTAACATTTTGTCTCCTTGAGTGACATCTTTAACAGTTTTATAATTTGAGCTTGCCTAGGGCAAGATGTAATCATAACATCTTGCTCAAGAGCTCTATATTTTTTAGCTGCATTATAAAGATAAAAACCAGTCAGTCTTTCCATCATAAAACCAACACTTCTTAATTGATACAAGTCAAAATTGTTTTCATTACAAGCAGTTTCCCAATGCTTATCTGCAAAAAAACACAGAATTTTCTCTTTTTCTGCCCCAGTTGGAATAATTTCAGATAAATCAATCTTTAATATTTCAAATAATATAGGAAATATCCACTTACAAAAATCAAAAAAAAGATCTTTTTTTAATATATAAATTTCAAACATATAACCAAAATTACATGACATATACATGTCCCACTCAGGTAAAATATTTGGACAAACAACAAAAACTGCATCGCGCATTACGCGATAAGCTTTTTGACCATGTGAACTAATAAAAAAATCTCTAAGATTGGGTTGTTGAATGTCTTTTTTAGGTAAAATTATATCATAATCTGTAAGCTTGGAAAGAAAATCTGGCATAAAAAATCTTCTATATCCGAAACTTCCAAAATATTCTGGATTACCAATCTTATGATAATTTTTCCATGCCCAATATGTACCAGTCAAAAAACCAACATTTCTGTTAAAATGTGAAATACTTCCTTGAAAATTGTTGTCGCCAACGCAATTGCTATTAAGCCAGTTTAAATCTGCTAACGAAGGTATGCCATCTTTTGAATTTTTTGTTGCTACATCTCTGCCAAGATGGATAGGAATCAATACATCGCTTTTAAATAAAAAAGAAGGCTTAATATAGCTAACTAAGATTTTTAATAGCGACCCACTTAATTGATTATTAATATTAGAATATGAACTTAACAGCTTTTCATTTATCATAGTTTATTCTCAATGAGTATTTAAGTCTTTTTTAATACGGTTCTTAATCTATGAATTTTATTTCGACACTCATCTTCTTTCTTTTTCATAAAGTGAAAAAATAAACAATTCTTAGGATAGGCACAATTATTAAAAATAAAATATAAAGTATCAGTCACACATTTAATCATACTTGTAGAACACTCTATCCTATTTGCCCAATACAAAAGTTGTTCTAAAACAAAATTAAAAACAATTTTATAATGAGCTTCTTCAATATCGGCACGATTTAACAATTCAATAACACTTCTTGCGCCATTTGCCATAGATTGAATATGTTCAATTGAAATATTCTTCCTTGAAGACGAAGATGGATTATTGGTGTAATAATAACATGCATCATTTACAAGAATTAATTTCTTATAATACAAATTAGCCTTAATTGTAAAATAAGGATCTTCAAAATGTTTTAATTTATCTAAAAAATGAATATCGTTATCAATTACCATTTTTCTTTTATAAATAGCTGTAGTAAATGTAAAATAAAAGTATGCTTTATGCTTAATTATTTTATTATTTATATTTATCCAATCTTCTAAATATTTTTTGCCAGTTTCTAAATCATAAAGAAAAAGTTTTCCCTTTACTACCTCAGCACCTTCATCTTTTGCTTTACTATACAACTTTTCATAAAAATCTAAATCAATAAAATCATCACTATCAACAAACCCAATGTATTCGCCTTTTGCTTCATCAATTCCTATGTTCCTTGCTATAGCCGCACCTTTATTTTCTTTAAAATCTATTAATTTAATTCTACTATCTTTTTTAGAATATTCCGTTAAAATATCAAGAGAATTATCAGTCGAGCAGTCATTTACACAAATTATCTCAATATCTGATAGCGTTTGATTACAAACGCTATCAAGACATTTTTTTAGGTAATTTTGTGTATTATAAACAGGAATAATAACAGAAACTTGAGGCATTTATTATTGTTCCATTTTCTTTTCTCTTTCAATAGTTTCTTCTTTAGAATAACCAATTGAATCTTTTTCTGGAGTCCCGCCTGTTTCTTCCTTAACTTCATGGATTGGGTCAGCCAATAATAACTCTTGAGCATCATCATAAGCTTTAACTTCAAGTTCAAACTTAGATTCATTTGCAATAGCTTCATCAATTTTTACTTCAGCGTTATTTACAGATGCTTCAATGATTAATTCATAATCTAACATAGATTTAATAAAATTATTCAATTTTACATCTATATCAGCAGGGCATCCGGCCATAGCCTTTAATGCTGTCAATATTTCATCAGTTGATGAACCGTTCGCTAAATTTTCATATACAGCTGTACCAAGAGCATTTAAGCCATAATATATACCTGTTTCAGAGTTAATAATGATAGCAATGCCATCAGTAACATCTGCAAACATTTTTTCTTCATTTAGTGCATAATTCATTTTTATTCTCCTTAATTAATTCATTATATTTTTCTTCAATGTGCTCCACCAAAGACAATCTATAATTATCTTCCTTAATAAAATCAATATTTAAATTCGGTTTTTTATTAGTAGGCACAATACTAACTAATATTTCTTTTTCTTTTAGTTTTTCAACCAATAATTTAATACTATCAGAAATATTAGATGGCATTTCGTTGATTTTTGATAATTCCAGAATAATATCATCAACGGTAACACCATCTATAATATTTTCATAGATATTTGTTGCAAATTTATTCATAGAATAAATTATTCCTGTATGAGAATTTAATATATTTGCTATATCAAAAGTTACATCAACGCAAATTTTATCTAAACCAATAATTGGAGCAGTGTCAGGATTAAATTTATTCATAAAATCTCTTAAAAACTCAGTGTTTCTATCAATATCCCAACAAAGATTTAACTTATAAAAAGGCAAGTCTTTAACCATATTCATCATTTTTTTAACAGTCCAATTTTCACACAAATCCTGCGTTTGCATTAATGTAGATTGAATTAATTGAACAACAGCTCTGCCTTTTTCTTCAATTGTACAAGGTTTAATGCTTGGGTCTTTATCTGAAACAATTTCAGGAAAAATGCAGAGTTTAATTGGATAATTCATCTTAAATGTATCGTGGTAATTGGAAATATTAAAAACATATTTATCTTTTCTGGCGTTATTTGAAACAAACTGAGAACCACGCATATAATCATAAAGGCGATTATACATAACAGGTGAAAGTGTAATTATTGAATAAATTGGGCTTGACAACAGCTCTTTTTTTTCATTTTGATGAAGAATTAAATAATCATCAGAAACATATTCAAATCCTTTCATCATAGATAAAACTGATAGTGTCGATTTACCCCTTTGACCTCGTGCGCAAAAACAAATTCCTTGATTATTTAAACCAATAACAGCGCCATGAACCAAATTAGAAGTTTCTGTTTTTAAAATATTATTAAAGAACTGAACAAACAAATGTCCTTCTTTAATAAATTCCTCAGGCTCAAGATTGTTTACACCATAATAATAAATATTTTTTTCAAAATCATTACCAACAAAAAAACCACGATTTAATTGAATATCAATTATAGGTTTAACTTTTGAAAATTCATC
>CALURR010000097.1 GCA_944323195.1 Candidatus Gastranaerophilales bacterium | reverse complement strand
TATGAAAAAAATTGAAACAATAGCCCTTGTTGCGCCGAGCGGGAATATTAGAAATATTGATTTGATAAATAACAATATCGCAACCCTGGAAAAATATTTTAAAGTAAAAAAATATTATGATGAAAATGCTCAATTTGGATATTTGGCTGATTATGATAAAAATAGAGTAAAATATCTTGAAAACGCTTTTTTAGATGATGAAGCTGATTTAGTTTTATCGCTTCGTGGCGGGTATGGTGCAATTAGAATTGTAGATAAAATTAACTATGATTTAATTAAGAATTGTTCAAAATATTACTTGGGAAGTTCTGACGCTTCAATATTATTAGCGGCGCTAAATAAAAAAACAAATATAAAATGTTTCCATTCTTTAATGCTTATAAATGGATTTATTGATAATTTAGATGAAAATATTAATATTGTTCAAAATAATATTTTTAAGATAGATTTAAAACCCATTATAGAAAAGAAAATCAAAGGAATTTTATGGGGCGGGAATTTATCAAGCGTTGTTTCAATTCTATCAGGTGAAAGTTATTTACCGGATAAAGATATAATTTTATTTTTAGAAGATTTAAACGAGCCATTATATAAAATTGATAAAATGTTATATGAAATTTATCGAAATGAAAATTTAAAATCAAAAATAAAAGGGCTGATTTTTGGTGATTTTTATTTGGAAGATGGTGAAATTATGCCTTTAATTAAAGAATTTAGCTCTTTATTTAATTGTGGAACATATTACACAAAAGATATTACCCATAAAAACACAAATATCACAATTCCTTATGGAATTGAAGTAGAAATTTAATTACCTCCTCTTTTTAATTGTAATAGCTTTGGTGTTTTATCGTCTTTATTTTGCATTTTGTCATCTTGCCAGTGGGCGATTAATTTACCGTTTTTATTGTAGACATATTGTTCTTTTTCATCTACTTCAAAAGTAACGCTGATTAAATTTCCATATTGGCTATAGCCATAGGTTTTTTTAGGGTATGATTTATAATCTTTTGTGATTTCAAATTTAATTAAACTGCCCATAGAGTTATAATAAAAAGTTGCGTCAAATTTATCAAAGTATGTTACGCCATAGGCAAGTAAAATGCTTTTAACATAAAAAGGACACAAAACCCTGTTATTAAGTTCATAAGTCTTTTTTGAAATTGCTTCTAGGTTTTCTTTTTTATTTTTATCCTTTAGATAATCCTTATAAAAATCTTTATCGATTTTTCTTTCAATATCTTTAAAGGCTTCAACTCGAGCACTTATTTCATTATATTTTACTTTAGCTTTAATTGGTTCATTGGCTGGTGAAAAACTAAATAAAAATATAGCAAATATTATTAAAAATTTTTTCATTATTCTATGTCCTCTAAAATTTCATCAACAGATAGAATTGGTTTAATATTTTGATTACTTCTAAAATAGGTTAATTGCCTTTTTGCAAAGTTTCTTGTGTGTTGTTTTATTTTTTCTATTGCTTCATTTCTATCTTTATATAAACCATCTTCCAATTCAAAAAATTCTTTATAGCCTATAGTATTTTTGGCAACTTTTGAGTTAGGATATTTTTTTGTAATTTTTAACCATTCATCATATAACCCTAAATCCATCATTTCATCAACTCTTTGATTAATCCTGCTATATAAATCTTCTCTTGTAGTAGATGGCATATACCAGTTTGAAGAATAGATGTTATTATCTTTTCTGATATATTTGCTAATTGGCATATTAAGTGCTTCGCACATTTCAATAGAGCGAATGATTTTATCTTTGTTATTGGGATGGATTAAAGAAGCTCTTTTAGAATCAATTTTGTTTAATTTTTCCCATAATTCTTGATTGGAATAGGCTGATAATTCTTCTCTTAAGTTTTTATTGATGGGGCAATCAGGAAGCATTTTATCATCAAGCAGACTTTTAATATAAAACCAAGTGCCTCCTGTAATAATTATATTTTGGTTGGTGTTGTCTATAATTTTTTTAGCTTCAGAAACAAAATCGCCTGCTGAAAAATCTTGATTAGGATTGATTATATCAATTAAATAGTGAGGAATATTAGAGCGTTCCTCAATAGTCGGTTTTGCGCTAACTATGTCAAAATCTTGATAGATTATTCTGGAGTCAGCGCAAATTATAATAGCATTAATTTTCTTTGCTAACGTTATCGATAACTTGGTTTTCCCCGATGCTGTCGCACCTGTTAAGACTATTAGTTTTTTGTTCATAATAGTTAAATATTAGCACAAGTGCTCCTGAGATAAAATAAATATAGATAAATAAAATTACTATAGATAAAATCACATTAGAACCAATAATAGCCTTTGTAATTCCAAGAGTGAAATATATAATATAGATTATAAAAAATACTCCTAGTGTTCCAAAGAAATTTTTGAAAGAAAAACAAATTGATGAAACAAAAGCAATAAATGGTTTTATAAATTGATTTTTATTGTCATCTTTGACAATGATAGGTGCAATAAATAAGAAAAAGAAATTATAAATCATGCTCGCAATAACAAAGCTAAATTGCCATCCGTATATCATAAATTTTTGATCATCGGAAAGATTTTGCAAGTAATTAATAGCATTATCAACGCTTCCTGAGGCATTAACCATCATATCTCTAAAGATAAAGTCCAAACTTCCAAAAAGTCTTAGTGCAATTTCACTTGTTAAAAATAAAACAACAGAAAGCAATGACAGATATATGATAACTCCTATTGTTACTGCAATTCCGTTTTTTGATATACCTTCTAAGAAAGTTGCAAAGAAGTTTTTATCTTTTAATTTTGAAATATCTTCTTCTTTAGAAACTTCTTTAAGCATTTGAAACCAACCGGCTAAAAATACGGTTGTTAGGAAAAATATGCATAGTGCGATGATTAGGGCAACTATTTTTGATTGCGCAATCATTATATAAGGGGCCAAAAAATTGCTTATGATTAAAAATAAAACAAAAAATAGCGTAATTGTTGGATTTTCAACAACAATACGAAAAGATTTTTTAATTAAGTCGATTATCTTCATTTTATAGCCTCTAATATATTACAATATCCATTGAACCAGATTTACAATTTTATTAATCTAATCTATTATTAATATATTACGTGCAACTAAAAAAACAAGGTAAAAAATGTTAAGATTTTCAAAAAAACATACCTATTCAGGGGTGCTAATTTGTGTAGAAGGTATTGACGGTTCAGGTAAGTCAACACAAATTGAATTATTGCATAGTTGGCTGAAATCTAAAAATATAGATGTAATTTTAACTCAGTGGAATTCTTCTGAGTTAATTTCGAATACGACAAAAAAAGCAAAAAAGAAAAATTTATTATCAGGCAGAACTTTTTCTTTATTGCATGCTGTTGATTTTGCCGATAGATTAGAAAGAACAATTAAACCGGCTCTAAAAGCAGGGTTTGTAGTTTTGGCAGATAGATATGTTTATACTGCTTTTGCAAGAGATGTAGCAAGAGAAGTTGACCCAAGGTGGGTTAGAAATATGTATGGCTTTGCAATTAAACCGGATATGACATTTTATTTTGATGTTAGTCCAAAAGATAGTTTAGAGCGAATTTGCTCTAATAGGCAGCCAAAATTTTATGAAGCAGGCATGGATATGAAATTATCAAATAATCCATATAAAAGTTATGTTTTATTTCAAAATAGAATAGTTGAACAATATAAATCAATGATAGATGAATTTGATTTAATTAAAATTGATGCTTTGGAAACAATACACGATAAACAAAAATTTATAAGACAAAAAGTTTTTGAATTATTAAAATCAAGAAAAATTTTAAAGGATTAAAATGAAAAATAATACAAAACACGGTTATGACGGTTTATTAATTGTTATAGAAGGAACAGACGGCTCCGGTAAATCTACCCAAGTCAATATGCTGTCGCAATATATAAAAGATAAGTGCTATGGCTGTACAGTTTCAGAGTGGAAAACCTCAAGATTAATTTCAGGAATAATCAATGAAGCAAAAGAGAAAAATATGTTAAATACAACAACATATTCTCTTTTGTATGCTGCTGATTATACCGATAGACTTGAAAATGAGATAATTCCCGCTCTAAAAGCAGGCTTTGTTGTTTTAATGGATAGATATATCTACACTGCATATGTTCGTGATTCTGTTAGGGGTCATGATATAAATTGGGTTAAAAATCTTTATAGTTTTGCTCCAAAGCCTGATTTGGTTTTTTATTTAAATGTTGCTCCTGATATTTTAATTAAAAGATTGATAGCAAAAAATGGCGCTTTGGATTATTTTGAGTCAGGGCGTGATATTGGTTTATCAACAGATATTTATAACAGTTTTGAAATATATCAAAAAAGATGTCTTGATGAATATAAAAAGCTAATTAAAGAATATGGTTTTATTGAACTTGATGGTGCAAAAAGCCAAGAGGAAATTCATCAAAAAATAAAAAATGAAGTAGAAAAATTAATAAATAGCGGAGAAATTAAATAATCTAAAATAAAAAGAGGGTCGTCTGACCCTCTTTTTATTGGTTTTATTCAAAGATGTTACCTTGTTCAACAGCGTTTGCAATTTCTTCTTTTGCTTCTTGAACAGCGTCTTTATCTTTTTCTTCGTCATCTGTATTTATAATTTTATTTACAGATACAACATAATCATCTCCATCAAGAGTTTGAACCCTAACACCTGTTGCAGGTCTGCCTTGACGAGAAATATCAGAAGCGCTAACTCTTGTAACAACTCCATTTGCTGTTACAACCATTATTTCATCTTCTTCTTTAACTATAGATAAATCAACCAATCTTGAAGTTGATGATTTAAATTTAGTTGCGATAAGACCCATTCCGCCTCTGTTTTGAGTTCTGAATTCAGAAATTTTAGAGCGTTTTCCAAAGCCGTCTGATGTTACAACCAATAAATCAGCGTCATAATCTTTTGGAACAACGTCGCAACCAATAATTTCATCAGAAGCTCTTAATTTCATTGAATTAACTCCTCGAGCAGAGCGTCCTAATGGTCTTAAATCTTCAATTGGGAAACGAATTGCCATACCGCAAGATGTACCGATTATGATTTCATCATTTCCTTTTGCCAGTTTAACCCAATTTAGAGTGTCATTTTCTTCTAAACCAATTGCAATTAGACCGTTTCTTCTGATTGAAGTAAAGTTATCAAGAGAAATTCTCTTAATATAGCCTTTTTTGGTTAGCATGATTAAATTCATGTCTTCTTTGAATTCAGACACAGGAACAATTGCTGTAATTTGCTCATCTTGTTCCAGAGGAAGCACGTTTATGATAGGCAATCCTTTTGATTGTCTTGAGCCTTCAGGGAAGTCATAAACAGATAGAGAATAAACAAGTCCTTTAGATGAGAAGAATAAAACTTTATCATGCATCATAGCAGTGAAGAAATGTGCTACATCATCATCTTCTTTTGTTTTCATGCCGCCTTTTCCTCTTGTTGCTCTGTTTTGACGAACAAAGGTATCAAGAGAAATTCTTTTGATGTAGCCTTGACGAGTGATAAACACAGCCATTTGAGTGTTTGGAGTTAAGTCTTCAATTGTAACTTCGCCTTCTTCGGGAACAATTTGTGTTTTTCTTTCGTCTCCGTATTTTTCTTTATCTTCATTTAATTCAACTTTAATTAAAGCTAAAATCTTATCTCTTGAAGATAGAAGTTCTTCATATTCTGCGATTTTCTTTAATAGTTCAGCATGTTCTGCTCTGATTTTATCTTGTTCCAATCCTGTTAAACGTCTTAATTGCATTTCAAGGATTGCATTTGCTTGTTCTGTATCTAATCCAAAGCGGTTAATTAAGCCGGAGCGAGCAGCTTCTGTGTTAGGAGATTTTTTGATTAATTCAATAACTTCATCTAGTGAATTTAGAGCAATCATTAAACCTTCTAAAATGTGTGCACGAGATTTGGCTTTTTTCAAGAAGAACATTGTTCTTCTTGTTATAACTTCAACTCTGTGCTCAACAAATTCTGATAAAACTTCATAAAGATTTAGTAATCTTGGTTGTTGACCAACCAAAGCTACCATATTGAAGCCAAAACTTGTTGATAAGGCAGTTTGTTTATATAAATTATTTCTTACGACATCAGGTTTTGCGTCACGTTTTAATTCAATAACAATTCTCATCCCTTCTCTGTCTGATTCATCACGAAGGTCTGAAATACCTTGAATTTTGCCATCTTTAACAAGTTCTGCTATTTTTCTGATTAATTCAGCTTTGTTAACTTGATAAGGAATTTCAGTTACTACAATAGCGCTTCTGCCTTGGCGACCGCCTCCGCCTTGAAGTTCTTCAATAGATGAAACAGCGCGCATTTTAATTGAACCTCTGCCTGTTTCATATGCTTTTTTAATTTCTGATGTACCTACTATTGTTGCAGCCGTAGGGAAATCAGGGCCTTTGATGTATTGCATTAACCCTTCTGTTGTAATATTGGGATTATCAATTAAGGCTATAGTTCCATCTACAACTTCATTTAAGTTGTGTGGAGGGATGTTTGTTGCCATACCAACTGCAATACCTGATGTTCCATTTAATAAAAGCATTGGTAGCCTTGTAGGCAGAACAGATGGTTCTTCTAAGGAGCCATCAAAATTAGGCACAAAGTTAACTGTTTCACAGTCAATATCAGCAAGCATTGCAGTTGTGATTTTGTGCATTCTTGCTTCTGTATAACGCATTGCAGCTGCACCATCGCCATCAACCGAACCGAAGTTGCCATGACCGTCTACTGTTAAATATCTGGTTGAAAAGTCTTGCGCCATACGAACAAGAGCCTCATAAACCGAACTGTCGCCATGAGGGTGGTATTTACCAAGAACTTCCCCAACAATTCTTGCACATTTTTTAAAGGGTTTATCAGGTGCCATACCAAGTTCGTTCATAGCAAATAAAATACGTCTGTGAACAGGTTTTAAGCCATCTCTAACATCAGGCAAGGCACGCCCTACGATAACGCTCATTGCGTAATCTATATAGCAGCGTTTCATTTCATCTCGTATATTAACAGGAATTATTTTTCCATCATCAAATAAGCTAGTTTGAGCCAAAATAAAAAACTCCTTCCAAATAGTCTATATAATATTAAATTTTACAATAAAAGCAAAACTAAAGCAAAAGGATTAATTTAGCTTAGCATTATTTAAAAATTTATTTGGTGTGTTATTATTTTTTTATGAAGGGTTCAAAGTGGCCAGTTGAATATTTTCATAATCCTAATCCGAATAAGCCGATAGAGCAGATTTGGGACGATATTGATGCGTACACTTTTGAATCTCAATTTGAACAGCCTGATAGAATAGAAAAAATTGACTTTGTTATTCCTTTTATCCCTTTGAAATATGGAACAAAAACAATAAAAGGTGTTTTTTATTCTCAGGCGGTAGATGTTATTATAGAAAGATTCCCTCGCTTAAAAGAGATATTTTTTCCTATAGCAAATTCAATGTTTTCAAGCTATCCGCAGAGTGAACATGCTGATTTATATTTTACTTGTTATAGAAATGAACAAAGAGAAAATTACTATAAAACAAAATATCCCAATAAAAAAGATATAATAATGCTTCCTTTGCAGGATGCTGATTTTACGAATGAATATAAAATGGCTCCGGCATTTAATGTTAGAAAAAATTTCGATATTTTTTGTGTCTCAACGGCATATCCTGTAAAAAATATGCCAATTATAGCTCAAGCTATAAAAGAGTATGAAAAAAAATATGGCGTAGTATTGAAGGTTAAATATACAATAGGTTCAAAAGATTTAATTGTTCATGACGATAAAACAATTGATGTTTCAAAATTAAGACATGATGCCCAAGGACAATTAAAAAAAGTTATGGAAATATTGGGGGATTATACTAAATATATTGAATTTTTCCCTTTTATTGATTATAAAGATTTGCCTAAATATTATACAGGGGCAAGGTGTTGTGTATTGGGTTCATTATTGGAAGGTAAAAACCGTTTTATATCAGAAGCAATGTGTTGCAACACTCCGATTATAGTTTTCAAGGATTTTAATAAATTTTCAAGAGGGGATTATCCGATTTTTTTCCAAGATAGCGGTGAATATGTTCCTTCGTTTACCCCTGAAGCATTGGCAGATACTATTCATAAGGTTATAAATAATCCAAGAAATTATCTTCCAAGAAGAAATTATTTAAGATACAACGGCAGAAGGAATTTTGTTAACACAATTATAGACTCAATGCCTTATTATAGAGAAAATTTGCCGGAGTATCGAAGAGGAAGAATAACAGAAAATATTTGGGTAGATTTGGCCATGCAATATAATTATCAATTAAGTACTTATGATTTTATTTATGGCAGAAATACCGCAATTCAACATGTTAGGGGCATGAAAGCTATAGAATCTTTAGTTAAATTTTTCTATTCAAGATTTGGTATTAAATAAAATTTTTATAGTAAAATATAAGCGTTATGTCAGATAAAAAAATAAAAATTGCATTAGTTTTTGGAACTCGTCCTGAAGCGATTAAGATGTGTCCTTTGGTTAAAAAATTAAAGGAAAACGCTTCTTTTGAGGTTTTAACAATAGTTACAGCTCAACATAGACAAATGTTAGATAGTGTATTAGAGCTTTTTGGCGTTAAACCTGATTATGACCTAAATTTAATGAAACCTAATCAAAATCTTTGGGATTTGTCTTGTGAGATTTTATTGGAAACAAAAAAAGTTTTTGAAAAAGAAAAACCTGATTTAATTTTAGTCCATGGTGATACAACAACAGCCGGAATAAGTGCGCTAAGTGCATTTTATTCAAGAATTAAAATAGGTCATGTGGAAGCAGGATTGAGAACTTTTGATAAAGATTACCCTTTTCCTGAAGAAATTAATCGCGTAATTGTTGATTCTGTTTCTGATTTAATGTTTTGTCCAACAGACAGAGCTTGTGAAAATATCAGAAAATCAGGAATAAAAAAAGGTATATATAAAACAGGTAATACTGTAATAGATGCACTATTATATGTTGTGGAAAACAAAAAAGCGAATTTAGATTTTATAAATTTAAATCCAAATTTAAAAACAATTTTACTAACTTCTCATAGAAGAGAAAATTTCGGAAAACCGTTGGAAAATATTTGTTATGCTATAAAAGAACTAATTGAAAAACACAAAGACATCCAAGTGGTTTATCCTCTGCATCTAAATCCAAATGTTAGAAATACGGTTAAGCCTATTTTGGAAAATATTGAAAGAGTAAAATTAATTGAACCGTTAGATTATGTTCCATTTTGCAATTTAATGAAAAAATCTCATATAATTTTAACTGATTCAGGGGGAGTTCAAGAAGAAGCTCCTGCTCTAGGGGTTCCTGTTTTAGTTTTAAGAGATGAAACAGAACGCCCTGAAGCTCTTGAATATGGCGGAGTTTGTTTAGTTGGAACAAATAAAGAAAAAATAATTAATAAAGTTGATGAATTACTTTTAAATAATGAATCATACGAAAAAATGTCAAAAGCTGTTAATCCTTATGGAGATGGCCATGCGTGTGATTATATTGAAAACATTATTCTTGAGCATTTTGATTTGAAATAGTTTCATTTTCGCTTGATGTATTGTTTTGAATTGGATTTTCATTTGAGTTTTCAAGCAATTTTTCTATTTCTTCTTCAAGCCCTTTTTGCCTGTAACATTCTATAAGTTTGTTTTTTATTTCATCTTGATTTGTATCAGGGTTATTTAGCAATTCTTGATAAATTGCAATTGCATTGTCTATATTTCCTTTAGCCATTTCATCTGCGGCAATTTGTTCTTTTGAAATAGTTATTTGTTGCGGTTGTTCAAGTAAATCATTGTTTTTTTCAATAAAATGCTCTATTGCTTCTTGTTTTTCTTTTTGTTTTTGTTCAATGATTTTATTATTTTCTATTTCTGCCATAATACTTTGTTTTGCAGTTATTGTTAATAACGCAATGACGATTGAAAAAAATAATAACATTTTGGCATATTTAATACTTGAATTTTGCATAGTTTTAAAACGTGTCATTTTTTGAACAAGCAACACATGTTGCGTTCTTTGTGTAGTTTAGTGTTTTGAATTCTGATATTGTACCATCATATATAAGCAATTTGTTTAATAAAGGCATTCCTATTCCTGTTATGATTTTTAAAACCTCTTGCGCTTGAAGAGCGGCAATTGTGTTTACTACAGGAGAAAGTGATGCCAATATGGTCTCTTTTATTTCTTTTGGTTTTTGAATGACGCACTCCAGACAACCTGTTTTGTCGGGGATGATTGTAGTAACTTGTCCGTAAAATCCTTGAGTTGCGCCATGGACAAGGGCTTTTTTGTGTCTTAGCGCAATTTCATTTAACATATATTTTGATTCATAAGAATCAAAACAATCAACAATTATGTCATAGTTTTGAATAATATTGAAATAATTTAATTCGTTAATTTTTATCTTATCAAGTTCAACTCTTATGTCGGGATTGAATTCTTGTACCCAGTCTTTAGCTGAGATTACTTTTGCTCTGCCTATGTTTTTGTATTTGTGAATTATTTGTCTGTTTAAATTACTTTCTTCTACAATATCGCCATCAATGATTTTGATTTGTCCTACGCCAAGAGCTGCTAAGTTCATAATGACACCTGAGCCAAGACCACCCGCACCCATAATTAAGACTCTTGAGTTTAGGAGTTTTTCCTGAGCAATTTGGGTGATGCCATTTTCTTCAAAATTTCTTTTATATCTTGTTAATTGTGTCATTTTTCTTGTTTTCTAAGTTTTTGTTTTCAATTATTTCGACTATTTTAATTCCGTAAGTATCTTCTATTGCAACAATTTTAGCTTTTGCAATTAAAATATCATCCACATATATATCAATAGGTTCATCTTCTAGTTTATCAAGAATTACAATTGAACCTTCATCATATTCAATTGCATCTTTGAGAGAGATTTTTGTTTTGCCTAATTCTGCACATAATGTTACTTCAACATTTGCAACTTTAGCAATGTTTTTAAAATTTTCTATAATATTGTCGTTAGTGACATCTTGCGGCATTATATCCCCTCTATAATATTATTTATAACATAGAATTATAATATAGCCTAATTATTACATTTTTTAACATTATTTGAATATTGAAATAACCATATCTTCAATTTCTGATATATTGCAGTTTAGAAGTGATTTTTTAAATTCAATAATGTTTTCAAATTCTTCCATTAAAACTTCAAATAATGAATTATTTTTAAATTCTTCATAGTTGAAGGGTTTTAAATATTCGATTTTATCTATGTCTAAAATTTTTATTGAATTAATATCCTCTAAGATTTCAAGAGAAATTTGGATAAAGCTTTCGCTTACCCCTAGCGCTTGAGCTAATCTTGAAATTTCAATTTTGCCTTCTAATTTGTTATGGCAAAATTTAATCATTCCATTTATTTGTTTTATGTAATTTTCAAGATTTTCATCAATTTTGTAATTCATGAAATGGATTTTATTTGGATTTACTTTAGTTAAAATCCCGCTTAATTCTTCGTAAGAGCTTGGATAATCAAAAAACATTAAGCCGTTATGAGAAGTTAATTTGTCTATAATGTTCTCTTTTATTTTTTGGTATTTAGATAACAGTTCTTTAGTTAGAGGGTTTTTTGCCCAAATTACAACATCTAAGTTGTCACGCTCTAAATATTGTGAAATTTGAGACAAAATTCCTGTTTTTTTTCTGTGGTCAAATATTTTAATTTTGCTTTCCAATTTATGGCAATATTGAGATGAATATATATCTATAATTTCAAGTTGTACATTTTTAATATCATTAAATTCGTTTAGCCTTGGATAAAAAGCAATATCACATTTAGCGCCAAGAGGGATTTTGACTTCGTTTTCGTTCCATTTTACGCATTGAAATTTTTTATCATTTTTTGAAAAAATGAGTCTTAGGTGGTTTTGCTCTTTTCCTATTAATTTAAATTCGTCTAAATTAACATCAAACATTGCAAATATAGGCGCTTGATTATCTTGTCCAAAAGGTTCTAGCTTATTTATGCTATCAAGAATATCAAGTTCAATATCATTTGGTTCTAATTCTAAATCAGCATATAAAATATTTTCTTGTTTTTCATCGGGCAGCTGTTCTTTTATTGTTTTTAAAAGAGAATTTTTTACATTTTCAAAATCATCTTTATTAAATGAACATCCTCCGGCAAGCTTATGACCGCCAAAGCCTAAAAACAGGTTTTCATTTTCTTTTAAAACACTATAAACATTAATTGAATCATTGCTTCTAATTGAACATCTTGCGTTGTTATTCTCATCAACCGTCATTAAAAAACAAGGTTTATTATATTCTTCAACTATTTTTGCTGCAACAATGCCAATAATTCCAATATGCCAATCAGGGTTTAATAGAATAATTGCAGGGTTATTTTGTTCTTCTTTATGTTTTTTTAAATAGTTATTAACTTCTTCAAAAGTTTCAGCGCATTTTGATTGTCTGATTTTATTATAATTATCTAATTTTTCAATAATCATAGATAATTTTGTATCATCATCGGTTGTTAAAAAATCAAAAGATAGTTTAGCATTAGCTAATCTGCCAACAGCGTTAATCCTTGGGGCTAAAATAAAAGCAATATCATAGCTTGTAATTTCAAAGTTAACATTTTTAGATAATAGTTGATATATTCCTTTGTGGGAATTTTCTTTTTTGGAGTTTAGAATATTAAGCGCCTCGTTAACTAAAGCTCTATTTTCTCCTAAAAGCGAAACAACATCGGCAATAGTGCCACAAGCTGCTATTAGCATTAATTCATCTTTTAAGTCATTATCTTCAATATTTTCTAATAGTGCCATAGCTAATTTATAGGCAATTCCGGCTCCACAATTAGAGCTTAGAGATTGGATTTCTTCAAAAGATAAATCTTCCCTAAGAGCATTTTTAACTTGAGGGTTTATTATGCAATAAGCATTTGGCAGTTCAGTATCAGTTGCGTGGTGATCTGTGATTATTGTATCTACATTAAAACTTTTTAAAAGATTAACTTCAGATGTATTTGAAATTCCGCAATCAACAGTTATGACCAGTTTTACTCTTTCTTTTGAAATGAATTTTAAAAGTTCTTTTGAGTTCAACCCGTGTCCGTGGAGCAATCTGTCGGGGATAAAATTTATAAAATCAGCATTCATTTTTTTTAATGCTTTATATAATATTGCGCTTGATGTTACTCCGTCGCAATCAAAATCGCCCCAGATAAGAATTTTTTGTTTTTTTTCAATTGCTTCAAATATGCGATTTTTAGCTTTTTCCATATCTGAAAAAGCATAAGGCGAAATTAAATCTTTTCTTGTTGGATTTAAAAATTTTTTTATATCTTTTTCATCAATCAGATTTCTTAATGCTAAAAGCTCATCTAAGAATGAGTCCTTAGTTGAGCTTTTGATTTTATTTTTATTTTCTTTTACTTTTATTTTTCTATATTGCATTATTTTTTATTAATCTCTGCGGCTTAATTGTGCTAATAATCTTAAAATTTCAAAATATAACCAGATAACTGTAACTAAAAGTGCAAAACCGCCATACCATTCAAAATAATCGGGAATATTGTTATTAGCACCTTGTTCGATAAAATCGAAATCCAGAACAAAATTTAAGGCTGCAATAACACAAATTACAAGGCTTACGACAATTCCCACCATTGAACCGTTAAATATTGTCATAGGATGACCTAGAAGTGCTCCGATAAAACCGGCAAGATAAAATATTGCGATTGCAATAGTTGAAATAAGAATAACTTTTCTGAATGTTGGTGTTGCTTGGATTATTCTTGATTTATAAAGTAAAAGCATTGCAAATAGGGCAAGGAAAGTTATGCTTATAGCATCAACAACAATGCCGCCATATGCTACATTATACATATAGCTTATTGCGCCAACTAAAAGTCCTTCGCAAATTGCATAAGCCGGTGCTGTATATTTAGAAGCTTTTGGATTAAATGAGGTAATTATTGCTAAAATAAAACCTGCAATTGCACCAACTATAGATAATAATGAGGCTTTATCCGCAAAACCGTTAGCACATAAATACCAAGTATAAAATCCTGATAGAACTACAACGGCTAATAAGATTAGTGTTTTATTCACGGCGCCTTGAATTGTCATAGGCTTAGCGTCTAGAATAACGTTTTCTTGGACTCTTGAATTTAACATCGGATTTGATGTCATATTTTCTCCTCCTTTAAATAAAAATATCAATTTGAATTATACACTAATTTTAAGTTAAAATAAAGCCATGATAAAAATAGGTTTAACAGGCAACATTGCTTCAGGAAAAACAGAAGTAGAAAAAATTTTTCAAAAAAAAGGTTTTATAGTTGTTGATCTTGATAAAATTTCTCATCAATTATTAGAAAAAGATGATGAGATTAAAAATAGAGTTTTAGATGTGTTTAAAACCTTAAAAAGAGATGAACTGGCTAAAATTGTTTTTAGTGATTTAAATAAAAAAAAGATTTTAGAAGATATTATCTATCCAAAATTAAAAGAATATGTTATTAAGTGTTTTAAAATTAATGAAAATAAAAAAGCTGTAATTATCTCAGGAGCTTTATTGTATGAAGCAGGGTTTAGTTCTTTATTTGATAAGATTATTTTTGTGGATGCCAAAAAAGAGCTAAGATTAGAACGTTTAATGAAAAGAAATAATATAGATAAAAATGCTGCTTATAAAAGAATGGATTGTCAAAATGATAAAAATAAAATAAAAGCAGATATAATAATTGAAAACAATTCTGACTTTAACGCTTTAAATGACAGTATAGATAATATTATAGCTATGCTTTTTTAAAAAAAACATATATTCAAAAAAATAATTTTTCTATATCTCATTTTCATCTTGATTATGATTTTTATTTGATACAAAATTAAAAAGTTAGCTGAACTACTATTAACAAAAAAGAGGAAACAATGGAAAACTATTTTATAGGAATAGCAATTTTGATTTGCGGTGCAATCATTAGCTTGTTTTTCAAAAATCAAGCAGCAAAATTAAAATGTGTATCAATAGGAGCCGTTTTGGCAACTTGTGCTACAGTCAGCGCTGCACTCAAAGCATTAATTATTTCTAATCAAGAATGCATTTTACATCTTGGTTCAATATTTCAAAATGTTAGATTTGTGCTTGATGATTTAAGCGCATTTTTTGTAATTTTTATTTCAATTATGTCAACTTTGGCAATTATTTATTCAAATGGATATCTTGCTCCTTATATTAGTAAAGGTAAAGATGTTTCTGCTCATTGCATATTTTTGGCATTATTAATGGCTTCAATGCTTTTGGTTGTAACTTGTCAAAATGCATTGTTGTTTTTAATTATCTGGGAATTGATGTCATTATCTTCATTTTTCCTTGTTATATTTGAACACGAGAAAAAAGAAGTTATTAATTCAGGCATTAAATATCTTGTTTATATGCATGTGTCTGTAATATTTATAATATTATTCTTTGTATTGCTTTCAACAAATGCTATGAGTTTAGATTTTATGGCATTCAAGGGAGCTTTGGCAAATAATATTGATTTAGCAAATTTAGTTTTTGTTTTTGGATTTATCGGTTTTGGAATAAAAGCTGGTTTTGTTCCTTTCCATAATTGGCTGCCTGATGCACACCCTCAAGCACCATCTCATGTTAGTGCTATGATGAGCGGTGTTATGATTAAAACAGGTATTTATGGAATTTTGAGAACAATTCAATTTAGCTCAATTCCAAAAATTGCAATAATATATACTGTTTTAGTTTTGACAGCAATAACAGCTTTATATGGCATTGCATATGCAACTGTTCAAAAAGATATTAAAAAAATGCTGGCTTATTCTTCAATTGAAAATATAGGTATAATAGGTATCGGTATTTCAATTTATATGTTGGCAACATATTTTGGTCATCCAACTATGGCGCTATTAGCTTTATGTGGAAGTTTAGTTCATATATTAAACCATTCAATATTTAAAGAGCTTTTATTCTTGAGTGCAGGAAGCGTTTATGTTAAAACACACACAAAAGATATGGAAGTTTTGGGCGGATTAATTAAAAAAATGCCGATTACAGCTTTGTGTTTTATAGTAGGCGGTATTTCAATTTGTGCCTTACCTCCATTTAATGGTTTTGTAAGTGAATTTTTAATATATTTGAGCTTTATTAAAGCTTTAGCTATTGATAATTTTGGTGTATTTATTGCAATATTATTTGCTTTTTCAGCCTTAGCTTTGGTTGGAACAATGGCTATATTATGCTTCACAAAAACAATAAGCATAACTTTCTTGGGCTTAGGAAGAAGTGAAAAAGCGGAAGCTGTTGAAACTGATAGTCCTAAAACAATGTTAATTCCTATGGGATTATTAGGTTTAGCTTGCTTTATAATTGGTTTATTCCCTCAATACGTATTTCAATATGCTCTAAAACCGGCATCGGTTTTAATTGAAAATGCTCAAGCAGGGGAAACAATCCTATTTTTATCATCTATTTCAAAATATATTTTAATTCTTGTTGGCTTAATTTTGGCTATTGTAATAGTTAAAAAATTAATTTCAAAAAAACCTCAAATATATTCAACTTGGGGCTGCGGATATAATAAACTGACAAGCAAGGTTCAATATAGTGCAGCATCATATGTTAGTCCTTTTTCGAGCATTTTGAAACCTCTATTCAAAAGAAATACAGATGTTAGAAAAGCAAAAGGACTATTCCCAAAAGAAGCACACTATGAGGCTGAATTTGATGATATTGAAGAAGTTTATGTTATTAATCCGATTATAAAATTAGATGAAAAATTCTTATCTAAATTTGAAAAATTACAAAACGGAGATATTCAACAATATATTCGTGTAGGGTTAATATTCTTGGCAATAGCTTTAATTGCCGCTTTGATTTTAGGGTAGCATAGGATAATAAATTATGTCAGATGAAATGTTATTAAAAATTTTAAATATTTTGTTTTTATTAATTATTCCTTTTCTAATGACAGGGGTAATAAGAAAGACAAAAGCCTTCTTTGGAGGAAGGAAAGGTGCAAGTGTTTTTCAACCTTTATTTGATTTTATTAAATTGATGAAAAAGACTTCAACTTATTCAAACACAACGACTTGGATTTTTAGATTTGCTCCATTGGTTGGTTTGGCTTGTACGATTTTTGCGTGCTTGTTCATTCCAATTGTTAATGGAACTACAATAATAAATATTCAGGGCGGTTTAATTATTTTTGCTTATGCATTGGGTTTATCAAAATTCATTTCTTTATTAGCCGCAATGGAAACAGCAAGCAGTTTTGAAGGCATGGGTTCATCTCGTGAGGCTTGTTTTACAACAATAATTGAACCTGCATTTTTTATTGTTATTGCTTCAATAATGGCGTTATGTAAAATTTATACTTTTGATAGCTTAGCTTTGGTTATTCAAAATGCCGGTAGCATTGGCTATTTAATTGTTATTTTTGCGGTATTGGCGCTATTAATTATGCTTTTAACTGAAGGTTGCAGAGTTCCTGTTGATGATCCTGCAACACACTTGGAATTGACAATGATTCACGAAGTTATGATATTAGATAATTGTTCATCAGAATTAGCACTAATTTCTTGGAGTGCTTATATGAAAATGTTTTTACTTGCGGCATTAATATCTAATTTGATTTTGCCCATCAATTTAGGTCTTGGTGTTTCAATAGCTGCATTTTTATTGATGATGTTTGTAATATCTGTTTTGGTTGGAACAATTGAGTCCGGAATAGCAAGATTAAGAATGAGTCACGTGTTTGAATTTGTATTTGTGATGAGTTCATTTGCTCTTGTTATTGCTTCTTTAGTAGCTGTAAAAATGTATGGAGTATAAAAATGGTTAACGGCTTTATAATATTATTTGGTTTAACAATGCTCTATTTATCTACAACAAGTAGATTAAAAGCACATGTTGACGCTCTTGTTGCTCAAGGTATATTGCTGTTTTTAATTTGTGCGGCAGGTTTTTCTCATATGCCTTGGTTTATTATTTTGTTTTTAACAATTGAAACTTTGCTTGTAAAGGCAATTTTAATTCCTTTGTTTTTAAATAAAGTATTGAAAAAAACACATCTAAAAAGAGATACTGACGCTAATATTGCGCATTTTTATTGTTTGTTTATTTCAAGCGCAATATTATTTGGCGGTTTTATGATTTCTGTTGTTGATATTCCGTCTTTATCAATGATTAATCCGATGTGTTTCGGTATTGCTTTATCTACGATAATAATTAGCCTATGGTTGATTACAATTAAACAAAAGATTTTATCAAACGTTATTGAATTTATTACAATGGAAAACGGTATATTTTTATTATCTTTATCTGTTGCAAAAGAAATGCCAATGTTGGTTAATATCGGTGTTTTATTAGATGTATTTATTGCAATTTATATCTTAGGTTTATTTGTTTCTCAAATTAACAAGGAGCTTGGAGATATGGAAGTAGCACATTTATCAGACTTAAAGGATAGCGAAAACAATGATTAGTTTAGTTTTAATATTACCTATAGTTTTTTGTTTGTTATTATTTTTCTTTAAAAATAATACTCTAAATAACATATTAATTACCTTATATGCACTTTTGCATTCAAGTGTTGGTATTACATATTTTCTAAAGCCTGAATTGTTGGGTGAATGTAATTATTTCAATTTAGGTTCATCAAATATTGTATTTTATCTTGTGTTGTCAATAGTTTTTCTTGCGGTTGCAGTTTATAATTGCGGTTATAGCAAGAATTTGGCTAAAGAATTTCCATCTCAAAAGATGATGCTATATAGCATTATGATATTAATATTTGTCTTTTCTATGACAGGCGGTATTTTATCAAACAATCTTGGTTTAGCTTGGATATTCATCGAAGGCACAACTTTAGCTAGCGCATATTTGATATATTTCAATAAAACAAAACATTCAATTGAAGCAGCTTGGAAATATGTATTTATTTGTTCAATTGGTATTGCCTTAGCGTTTGTTGGAATAATTCTTTTAACAATCGCAACCGGTGATATAAATACACTAAATTATAATGATTTAATGAATAATGCTAAAAGTTTTAGCCATTTTTGGTTGAATGTTTCTTTTGTATTTATATTATTTGGACTTGGCACAAAAATGGGTCTTGCGCCTGTTCATTTTTGGCTTCCTGACGCTCACTCTGAAGCTCCAAGCCCAATTTCAGCATTATTATCAGCAACATTATTAAATTGCGCATTTTTAGTTATTTTAAATGTATATAAAGTAATGCTTTGCGCTAACTGTGTGATATTTGCAAGAACTATGCTTTTGATAATGGGCTTTTTGTCATTATTTGTAACAGCTGTATTTTTATATCACACAACAAACTACAAAAGAATGCTGGCTTATTCATCAATTGAAAATATGGGAATTTTGGCAATAGCAACAGCTTTAGGCGGTATTGCATATTTTGCTTTAATTATTCATTTAATTGGACACTCTTTAATAAAAGCTTCATTCTTCCTTACATCAGGAAATGTTTTAGAGCTTTTTGAAACAAAAAGAATAAAATCAATCCGCTCATTGGGTTTAATTGATAAAAAAACAGCATGGTTATGGATAGCATCATTCCTTGGAATATGCGCTTTTCCTCCAAGTATGCTATTTTTGAGTGAATTTTTAATTGTGAAGGCATTTTTAATTCAAAAGCATTTCATATTATGTGCGCTGTTTTTATTCTTATTAACAGTTGTTCTTTTCGGAATGGCTAGAGTAGTAATAAAAATGGTATATGGCAAGAAAAGCGAAGAAAAATTTGAACTTGCAAAGAAAAATATTGCAAAAATTTCAAAAACAATGTATATCCCTCAAGTTGTAATGTTGACCATGGCATTTATTCTTGGAGTTTATATACCAAAATTTTTAGATGTAATTATTAGAAATACCCTTGTTGGTTAATTTAAAAAGGGTTAGGAGATAAAATGAATTACTATACTATAAAAAATAATCAAAGAGTTAATTTATTAGATATTCCAACGCTAGAGCTAGAAGCTTTAAGAGGTCAACTTGCCGCAAGCAATTTAAGACCATTATCGTTTTTTGGTTGCGATTGGGGTGAAAATGTTAAATTATTTGTGGCTTTGGCAGATGATGAAAAAGGGGAAATTCTTTTAACATCTTCTTTAATAAATAAAAGTGTTAAAGAATATGAATCTATTACAAAAGATAATCCTCAATATCACATGTTTGAACGTGAATTTTATGAGCAATTTCATATTGAACCAAAAGGTCATCCTTGGTTGAAACCTGTTAGAAAAAACCAAGATGATTATAAGTTCTTTGAAATGGATGGCGAAGCGACTCACCAAGTGGCTGTTGGACCAATCCACGCAGGTGTAATTGAACCGGGGCATTTTAGATTTATGTGCCAAGGCGAAAAAGTTTATAATCTTGAAATTATGCTTGGTTACCAACATAGAGGCTGTGAAGATTTAATGGTTAAAAATCCATCTAATCAATTGGCTGAATCAATTTGCGGAGATAGCGTTATAGCATATAATATGGCATATTCTCAAGTTATGGAAGAATTGTCTGATACAAAAATTTCTACAAAAGCAAAATTAATCAGAAGAATTGCCCTTGAAATGGAGCGCTGTGCAATACATATCGGTGATATGGGAGCAATTTTAGGTGATATTGCATATTTAATGGGTAAAGAAGTTTATGCTGTTACAAGAACTTTAGTAATAAATACCATGCTTGAAATCTCAGGAAGTAGATTTGGTAGAGGGCTTATTGCCTTTGGTGGTGTAAATTTTGATATTGATAAAGAAATGTCTGATAAAATCATTAATGTCCTTGATGGTGTTAAAAAGACTGTTAATAAAATGACGCAAGCTGTATTTAAAAGTGCAACGGTTATGTCAAGATTTGAAAAAACAGGTACAGTAAGTAGAGAAACTGCTCAAGAGTTAAATTTAGTAGGTTTAATGGGCAGAGCTTGCGGATTAGAACTGGATTCTCGTTTTGATTTTTGTGATGAATTTTATAAAGATTTTGAGCGTAAACAATTCAAGGCTACAAATGACGCTTATTCACGTTTTAGAATAAGATACAAAGAAACCATTGAATCTATTTCATATATTAAAAAATTACTTAAAAAATTAGAAAACTATAAAGACGAAGAAATTAAAGTAGAACCTAAAAATCTTATTCCAAACTCTTTTGCACTTAGTATTGTAGAAGGTTGGAGAGGTGAATTGGTTCATATAGCTACAACTGATGAAACAGGAAAATTAACTCGTTATAAGATTAAAGACCCGTCATTTAATAATTGGTATGGTTTAGCTATGGCAGTAAGAGGAAATGGCATTTCTGATTTC
>CALURR010000096.1 GCA_944323195.1 Candidatus Gastranaerophilales bacterium | reverse complement strand
TATTATATTTAGTTGGTTGTATAATATCTGTATGAAAATACTGAATAAAATTAAAAATAAAATTATAGTGTCGCTTCAAGCCATGCCCGATGAACCTTTGTATGATGAAAATTGTATTATTGCTTTTGCTAAGTCATTAATTGATTTAGGTGGCGTGAGTGCTCTAAGATTAGCAGGCGAGAGAGATATTAAAAATATAAAATCTTTTTATCCAAATTGCATTGTAATCGGAATAACAAAACCAGATAAAATTCCATCTAATTATAAAGAATTGGTTTATATTACTCCAAATATTTCTGATTGCAAAAAAATCATTAAAGCAGGAGCTGATATTGTAGCACTTGACGGCACAATGAGAAAAAGACCAAATGGTGAGACGCTTAAAGATTTACTAAAATATATAAAAGAAAACAATAAACTGGCAATGGCTGATGTTGCAACTTTTGAAGAAGCAAAAAATGCCTATGAACTAGGGTTTGATATTGTATCAACAACTCTTAGCGGATATACTATCGAAACTCAAAATATGCCAAACACTCCTGATTTTGAACTGGTTAAAAAAATTAAAGAAAATTTGGATATTTTTACTATTTTAGAAGGAAAAATTTGGGAGAAAAATGAAGCAAAAAAAGCGTTTGAATGCGGTGCTGATGCTGTTGTAATTGGTAGTGCTATTACAAGGCCGCAATTAATAGCTAAAAGATTTAGAGAAGTTGAAAAAGGTTAGAAAATGAAAAAAGCTCTTGGAATTGACATAGGTGGAACAAAAATTTCTTATGCAATAATTGATGAAAAGGGAAATTTTTTAAATGAAGTTCATAAAATAAAAACTCCAAATTCAAAAGATGAAATTTTTGATACACTGGCTTGTATTGTATCTGAAGCTGAAAACGATGTTGATTTTATTGCTATAGCTACAGCAGGTGCTGTAAATAATAAAAATTCTAAAGTGATAGGCTCAACTGCAAATTTGCCTTTTGGATATAAAGACATTGATTTTTCATTATTGTCAAATAAAAAAGTGTTTATTGAAAATGATGCAAATTCAGCAGCATATGCGGAATTTAAGTTGGGCGCAGCCAAGGGTTATGATAATTCAATCACTCTAACTTTAGGAACCGGAGTGGGCAGCGGAATAATAATTAATGGCAAACTTTTAAAAGGAAAATCAGGTGCAGCTGGCGAAATGCACTTTATGATGGAAAGAAATGAAAAAAGACTTTGTACTTGTGGTGCTTATGATTGCTTTGAAGCGTATGCAAGCGGTAATGGCTTAAGAAAAACTGCTATTGAAATATTTAACAATGATTCTATAACAACCTATGATGTAGTTGAAAAGGCGAAGAATAACGATGAAAAAGCGCTTAAAGCTCTTAAAGTTTGGCAAAGAGATATTTCGCTTGGGATTTTAGGTTTGAATAATATTTTTGATACAGATTGTTTTATTTTATCCGGTTCAATGGAGCAATTTGTTGATACAAAAAAAATAGAAGATTTTGTTAATTCAAAGACAGTAACAACCAAAACAAAAGTTTTCCATGCAAAAATGGGTAATTATTCAGGCATGATTGGTGTTGCTTTATTGGGATTTGATTTATTGAATTTGTAATATATTTTTTATATTAAAAAAGACCTGAAAATTTCTTTCAGGTCTTTTAATTTGTTTCAAACTAATTATAGTTTAGAAGCAACCATGTAAGTAGTTTCAGCTAATCTTGTTGAATAACCCATTTCGTTATCGTACCAAGAAACAACTTTAACCATGTTGTCGCCCATTGTCATAGTTAGAGCAGCGTCAACAGTTGATGATTGTGAAGTTCCGATGTAGTCAGAAGATACAAGTGGTTCTTCGCTGTAGCATAGAACGTGTCCGTCTGCTGCTTCTTTTAAGGCTGCATTAACTGCTTCAACAGTAACAGGTTTTTGAGTTTCAACAACAACGTCAACAACTGAAACGTCTGGAGTAGGAACTCTCATAGCAAAACCATTTAATTTGCCTTGTAATTGTGGTAATACAAGAGCAACGGCTCTAGCAGCACCAGTTGTAGTTGGAACGATATTTAGCGCACCAGCTCTAGCACGACGTGGGTCTTTGTGGCCAGCGTCTAAAATTCTTTGGTCGCCAGTGTATGAGTGAACAGTTGTCATTAAACCTTTAACAATACCGAATTTTTCATCTAAAACTTTTGCAACAGGAGCTAAGCAGTTAGTTGTGCATGAAGCCATAGAAATGATGTTGTGTTTAGCAGGATCATATTCATTATCGTTAACGCCTAAAACGATTGTTTTATCTTCGTTTTTAGCAGGTGCAGAAATGATAACTTTTTTAGCACCAGCTGTAATATGAGCAGCAGCTTTAGTAGCATCTGTGTAGAAACCTGTTGATTCAACAACAACTTCAACGCCTAGTTTTGCCCAAGGTAGGTTAGCAGGATCTTTTTCAGCAAAGAATAAGATTTTTTTGCCATTGATTACTAAACCATCTTCAGCAACTTCAACTGTACCGTCAAATTTGCCCATAACTGAATCATGTTTGAATACGTGAGCAGCATTTGCAGGAGTTAAACC
>CALURR010000095.1 GCA_944323195.1 Candidatus Gastranaerophilales bacterium | reverse complement strand
AGCTGCAAAAGCAATTATTGAAGCTCTTTCATAAACAAATTGCAAAACTTTAAAAACACCCTCATTTGAGGGTGTTTTTATATATAACAACAAAAATAAAATTTAGACCCAGTTTGGCTAAAATTGCAAAATAGCTTTAGCTATCCTACGCACTCCAAGGGTGTTTCCAATCCCTAAAGCTCACAAGCTCGCTAAGGGATTGTGGGCAGTGCGCCGCAATTCAAAAGTAAAAAGAATGCTCCTGTGGAGTTTTGCCAAGACAAAACTCTTACGTCGCCTGGGTACGGTTTCGCTCTGTCCGCCGGACCTCAACGGTCCGCCGTCACGAGCTCACACACCTTTGCTTTTTTCTTTTCGCCTAAGTCCAGTCGGACTAAGGCTTAAATAAAAAAGAATGCTACAAGGTATAACTCTTGTAGCATTCAAACTTGAAATTATTTTATTTTAAAATTAACCTCTGATGTTTAATTCTTTAATAAGTTTTCTGTATTGTTCAAGGTTAGCATTTTTCAAATATGTAAGCATACCTTTTCTTCTACCAACCATAACTAAAAGACCGCGTTTTGCTTGGAAGTCTTTTTTGTTAGATTTTAAGTGTTCAGTAAGCTCAGCAATTTTTTGAGATAACATAGCAATTTGAACTTCAATATTGCCGCTGTCTTTTTCGGTTTTGCCGAATTTTTTGATAATTTCTTGTTTGTTTTTCAAGTTGATTGACATTTTTCATTCCTTTATTTTAAATTGTTATACTTTTGTATTCTTGATTGTAGCCTAAACATTAAAAAAAATACAAATTTTTCTTAATATTTTTTAATAAATTTGTCATTTTTTACGTGCTACAATTTCAATATGAACGATTTTATTGAAATTTATAAGGCAAATGAACATAATTTAAATGCCGTTGATCTTAAAATTCCCAAGAATGAATTAACTGTTTTTACGGGTGTTTCAGGTTCAGGGAAAAGTTCTCTTGCTTTTGATACGATTTTTGCCGAAGGACAAAGAAGATATGTTGAGAGTCTTTCAACTTATGCTCGTCAATTCTTAGGACAAATGGATAAGCCTGATGTTGAGCGAATTGATGGTCTTTCTCCTGCTGTTTCAATAGATCAAAAATCAACATCTAATAATCCTCGTTCTACTGTTGGAACTATTACGGAAATTTATGATTATTTAAGACTCTTATTTGCAAGAGCAGGAACTCCTCATTGCCCTAAATGCGGAAATGTAATAACCCCTCAAACAATCGATGAAATTGTTGAAAAAATCATGTCTTTAAAAGAGGGAACAAAAATCCAGCTCTTATCTCCAATAATTCGCTCAAAAAAAGGTGAATATAAACAAACTTTGCAAGGGCTTTTATCTGAGGGTTTTATTAGGGTAAGAATAGATGGCACAATATATAATCTTGAAGAAGATGAAATTGAACTTAATAAAACTCAAAAGCATACAATAGAGATTGTGGTTGATAGAATTATAGTTAAAGAAAGCGCAAAATCAAGAATTTTTGATTCGGCGCAAACGGCGCTTATGCGCTCTGATGGGCTTTTGATTGTAAATAATTTAGATGATAACACTGATACAATCTTTAGCGAAAAATTAGCTTGCCCTAATTGCAACATAAGTTTTGAAGAATTGACACCACGACTTTTGAGTTTTAATAATCCTTATGGCGCTTGTAAGGTGTGTAACGGTATTGGTGCGCATTTTGAAATTGCACCTGATTTAGTTGTGCCAGACCCTGAAAAATCTCTCAAAGATGGTGCAATTTATCCTTGGGCAAAAACAGCAAATCCATATTATTCAGATGTTTTAAAAAGTGTATGTGAACATTATAAAATTGATTTTGAAGCACCTTTTAAATCTCTAACACCGGCGCAAAAAGGAATAATTTTATATGGTAACGGTGATGAAAAAATTAAAATAACCTATGCTGATTTTGGGACAAAACATTATAGAACCCATGTTATGAGCTATATGGGAGTAATCCCATATTTATCTAAAAAATATGAATCAGATTCTGAAATGGTCAGAGCTGAAATTGAAAAATATATGATTTCAAACCCTTGTAAGGCTTGTGGGGGCGGGAGATTAAACCCTTTTGCGCTTAGTGTTAAAATTTCAGATAAAAATATTTTTGAATTTTGTTCAATGTCAGTTTTAAAAGAATACGATTTTATTCAAGAACTATATTTATCTCTAGATGATTTTAAATTAAAAATTGTTCGTCAGGTTTTAGATGAAATTAGAGTCCGTCTTAAATTTTTAATTGACGTTGGTCTTGGATATTTAACTCTAGCTCGAAGCGCAGGTACTCTATCAGGCGGCGAAGCGCAAAGAATTCGCCTTGCAACTCAAATAGGTTCAGGCCTATCAGGAGTTTTATATGTTCTAGATGAACCATCTATAGGACTTCATCAAAAAGATAATGATATGCTTATATCTACTCTTTTAAAATTGAGAAACCTTGGAAACACTTTAATTGTGGTAGAGCATGATGAAGACACCATGCAAAATGCTGATTATATTGTTGATATTGGTCCTTATGCAGGTGTTAAAGGCGGCAATATTGTTGCTTGTGGGTCATTGGATGATATTAAAAACTCGCCAAATTCTCTTACCGGACAATATTTATCAGGAAAAAGAAAAATTGAAGTACCAAAAGAAAGAAGAAAAGGAAACGGCGAATTTTTAGAAGTAAAAGGCGCTAAATTAAATAATTTAAAAAATATAAATGTAAATATTCCATTGGGAAAAATTGTTGCTATAACAGGTGTTTCAGGTTCAGGAAAATCAACTTTAGTTCAAGATATAATTTCAGAATATGCAAGGGCTGAATTATTAAAGAATAAACCAAAACCTCAAGGAGTAGACTCAATAAAAGGTTTTAATCATATTGATAAATTGGTTGTAGTTGATCAATCGCCAATAGGAAGAACTCCAAGGTCTAATCCTGCAACTTATACCGATGTTTTTACTCATATTAGAGAATTATTTTCTCAGACTCCTGAAGCAAAGATGAGAGGCTATAAACAAGGAAGATTTTCTTTTAATGTTAAAGGCGGGCGTTGTGAAAAGTGTTCAGGTGACGGACTCTTAAAGATTGAAATGAATTTTTTATCTGATGTTTATGTAACTTGTGATGTTTGTAAAGGTAAAAGATATAATCAAGAAACCCTTGAAGTAAAATATAAAGGGAAAAATATAGCTGATGTTCTTGATATGAGCGTAGCGGAAGCTCTAGAATTTTTTAAGAATGTTCCAAAAATTGCTTCAAGATTGCAAACTTTATATGATGTTGGTCTAGATTATATTAAACTTGGTCAAAGCGCAACAACTCTATCGGGCGGTGAAGCGCAAAGAGTAAAATTGGCACTGGAGTTAAACAAAAGAGCAACGGGAAAAACTCTTTACGTGTTGGATGAACCATCCACAGGGCTTCATTTCTACGATATTGATAAATTAATGAAAATGTTGCATCAGTTAGCAGATAACGGTAACACCATTTTAATTATCGAACATAACATGGATATAATTAAATGTGCCGACTGGATAATTGACCTTGGACCTGATGGCGGAGACAACGGCGGAGAGGTTGTTTTTAAAGGAACTCCCGAGCAAATTATCAAATGCGAAAAAAGCTACACAGGAAAATATTTGAAAAAATATTTAGAAAATTAATCTTTTTTGTTGTCAGGGTCTGAATTTAATGCTAGAGCCAATACAACATTAAGGTTTCTATCTTTTTCATAAAAGCTCCATCTGGTAAGGATTTGTTTTTTAATTTTGTTTAATTCTTTTCTTATTTTTTCGCGGTTTTTACTTTTAGCTGCACGAAAATTTTTAAGATAAGTTATTTCTTCATCAGTTAAGGCTTTTTCGGGTCTGCTAAGAATTTCTCTTATGCGAGGAAATTCTTTTTCTGTTTCTTCAAATAATTTCACATCAAAAGGATATTGAGCAAGTGCGAGTTTTTTTGCTATGCTTATAATTTTGGCTTCTATTTCATGTTCTTCAGAATTAAGTTTTCTAAGTTGGCTTTCAGACACTTTAGCGCGATTTTGCGGGTCTTGCCAATATTCTCTTGATGCTTTAATGGTTTCAGGACTAACTAAGTTACCTTGAGATCCTTTTCTGATTTTTTCAGCTTGGCTGGCATGGTATTGCGGGTCTTGCCATTTTTCTTTCATTCTTTTAGATGCTGCAGCGCGATATTGCGGACCTCGATAGGCTTTTTTCATATTTTCAGACATTTTAGCGCGAAGTTGAGGGTCTTGCCATTGTTTTTTTATACTTTCAGACACTTTAGCATGGTATTGCGGGTCTTGCCATTGTTTTTTCATTCTTTCAGATATTTCAGCACGATATTGCGGGTCTTGATAGAGGTTTCTCATTCTTTCAGACATTTTAGCGCGATATTGCGGGTCTTGATAGTGTTTTTTAAAGTTTTGTGATTGTTTTTCGCTTAAAATTACATCTCTATATCTTTTATCCATAGATATATCGAAAATTCCAATTAGTTTTCTAGCTGTAGTATGAGATAAATTGAAATAATCTTTAGAATATGGTATTACAGGTATTAATTGACCTACATATTTTTTCAAAAATTCTAATGAAGCATTTTCTTTTGTTAATCCTTCAAAATCTCCTCTTGCAATTTGCTTTAAAATTTTACTATTTATTTTTTTTAAATCTAAATCTTTTATATCAATAACATCTTGAAATTCAGGATATATTTCTTTTGCTTCATCTAGGGTTTTGCAATCTAAAAGAGGAGCATAGTATTCTTTATGAAGAGTTACTATATCTTTTTCATCAATATTAGATAAAATATATTCTCTTAAACCATCTGATAAAAATGCGTCAATAGGGAGTTCTTTAACTTGTTGAGTTATGGATTTACCTTTAAATGAAACAGTATCACAAGATAGATTGTATCTATATTTTAAAGAATTAGAGTTGTATTGTTTATTATTGTTGTTATTTTGTAATTTGAAAAAATTAGCGGGTTTAAATTGTATTTTCATAAAAAATCACCTTTCAAAAGCATTTATTATAAAAACTCTGAAAGGTAATTTTTGCTATTTTAATTATTTTTTTGATACCAAGGGGTCACATTGTATTTTTCGATAAATTCTTGATATTTTTTATCTGATTTCATTTTTTGATATTCTTCAAGAGTGAATGTCCCATCATTTCCTGCGTATTTATCAATTAACGCCTCAATTTCAGTCGTATCAATATGATAACCGTTATCTTGCAGGTTATTTAATATTCCAACTTTAACTTCACCTTTTGTGGTTTTTCCATCTTTAATGCCTCTATTATCAACCCAATTCATTTCTATCTCGGCTTTTTTGCCTGAAGAATTGTATGCTTCAATTACTTCATTCCATTCTTCGCCATTAAGAAATTCAGCCCATTCTTGAGCATCAAATATTCCATCTTCACCGGCGTATTGAGTTAACACTTCTAAAATATCACTTGAAGCAACGCTAATAGCTTTTGCGTCTTTTTGGTTTTGCCCGTTAATAAGACTTGCAATATTTAAATCTGCTAATGCTTCATCAACGGAAACTTTTCCATCACCATTTCCGCCGTTTTCAGTATTATCCATTCTTTTTAGAGCATTGTTTTCTATATCTTTTAAATAAGAACTAGGGTATTTGTTGTTAACTGTATTTGCCATTACTCCTCCTTGTTTTAATTTTGCGTGTGACATATTTATATAAAGTTAATTTGTTAAAAAAAATTGACTATAATAAAAAAATAATTATTTTTATTTTGCCAAAAGACACACAATGCTTAGGTTTAGGGGAGTTAATTTTTTTCAAATTTTTCCCTGAAACCTTCTTTTAGGGCTTCAATAATTTGTCTTGTAGATAAATCTTTTTTAATTTCGTTTAGAGTTATTATTTTATCTTTTTCAACTTTTTGGGAAAATATTTTTTCAATTAAATCGTAATCAAGATTATAAGGAATAGAGCCGTGTTGTAGTAAATATCCTTGTTTTCTAAATTGTGCCGAACCTATGAATTTTTTTCCGTTATAGGATATATCAGCACCTGATGAGATATTCATGCAATAATTTAGGTTTTTGTGCTCACCTTGGGCATATTCAAGTTTTATTCCTAATTTTTCAAATCCTAAAATTAAAGCGTCAGAAATATCTTTATAGCTCTCGATTATGCTTTCTTTGAATGCCCTTGAAATAAAGCAATAAGTTAGCTCGCTATCATGCAGCAAGGCTCTGCCTCCGCTGGGGCGGATTACAACATCAATATTTAAATCATTATAACAATCTTTTTTTTGGTTTCTTCCTAAAGAAATGCACTTTGGATACCATTGATAAAACCTGACCAGCGCATAATCAATTTGATTTTCTATTGCAAAATCGAGCATTTTAACATCAAAATCCATATTAAATTGCCCATTATTTACAATGTTACAATTATCTTCTATAAAATTGACATTCATAAAATAAATCATATCATGTATAGTATGAGGATGATACAAAAACTAAAATTATTCGAACAAATGGTTGTCTTTTTGAG
>CALURR010000094.1 GCA_944323195.1 Candidatus Gastranaerophilales bacterium | reverse complement strand
AGCTGCAAAAGCAATTATTGAAGCTCTTTCATAAACAAATTGCAAAACTTTAAAAACACCCTCATTTGAGGGTGTTTTTATATATAACAACAAAAATAAAATTTAGACCCAGTTTGGCTAAAATTGCCAAATAGCTTCAACTATCCTACGCACCCCAAGGGTATTTCCAATCCCTAAAGCTCACAAGTTCGCTAAAGGATTGTGGGCATCGCCTATCAACTGCTCTATCATTGAGGCTCAACGCCTCAATGATTGTCGCACTGGCTTTCGCATTTAAAATCATCTGTTTGTTGCATGGAAAAAATATAAAATGATGGCATAATAAAAAAGACTTAGGGAGTATTATTTAAGGTTTAAATATGTTTAATCAAAATGAAACAGCTATCATCTGTATTGACATCCAAGAAAAATTAGTTAATATGCTCAAAAATTCAGCTGAAATTGCTCAAAATTGCGCAAAACTAATGAAAGCAGCTGCAATTTTAAATATAGATACAATTATAACCGAACAATATCCAAAAGGTTTAGGCTCAACAATAGAAACAATAAAAGAAATTAAAAACTTTAAAACTATTGAAAAAACAACATTTTCAGCCTATCAAACAGAAGAATTTAAAAATGAATTTAAAAATTTGAAAGCCAAAAATATTGTAATTTTTGGTATCGAAACACACATTTGTGTATATCAAACTGTTATTGACCTAATTGAAAAAGGTTATAATGTCTATGTTCTAAGCGATTGTTCATCATCAAGAAACGAATTTAACCACAAAACAGCTCTTGAATTAATGAAACAAAAAGGAGCTAATATCACTACTCTTGAAATCGTATTGTTTGACTTCCTTAAAAGTTCCAAACACCCTAATTTCAAAGAAATTCAGGGACTAATCAAATAAATGCTTTATGTACTAATGCCTTGTATTTTGCAAGGCATTATCATTATTAAAAGAAAAGAAAATGACAGAATCGATTAATTTCAACACTAACGGATTACTTAATTTAGAAAGCGATGTAAGAATTTCATCAAACAACATTTTCAATGCACAAGATGCATATGAAAATTCATTTGAAGATGTTTTATTGGATGAAATTTCGAAAAATCAACAAGAAAATCAAAAAACAACAAACGAAATAAAGTTTACAAATCTTGGTATGCCATCAGGCTTCAATTTAGATACATCATTACTTGATGAAATTGAAAAAGGAGCTCAAGATAGCTCCAATTCCAATTCTTTTAAACAAAAAATGTGCGATAGTGTTTATTTAATAGCCGAAAATATGCTTGACTAAGACTTATGTGCAACTATTTCAACTTCAACCTTGGCTCCCTTTGGAAGTTTAGCTTCAACACAAGAGCGAGCCGGTTTAGATATAAAATATTTTGCATAAATTTCGTTAAACTTTGAAAAATTACCCATATCATCCAAAAAACAAGTTGTTTTAATAACATCATTAAATGAATACCCTGAAGCTTCCAAAAGCGCTTTTATATTTTTCATAACTTGTTCTGATTGTTCTTCAACTGTTCCATTTACAAAAGTATTATTTTCCGGATCAATTGCAATCATACCTGAGCAATATAAAAAGTCATTTGCTTCAACAGCCTGAGAATAAGGTCCGACAGGCTCAGGTGCATTTTTTGTATATATAACCCTTTTCATTTTTTCTCCTTTATTGAACTATAGATAAAATATGATAACCTTTTTGAACCAAAGCTTCCTTAATTTGATTAAAATGTTCAAAATCTCTTGTTTCCATTGAAATTTTTAAATAACAATCGTTAATATCGGTGCCCTCGCCGCCTTGGTTATGACGAACCCTAATTACATTTGCACCATATTGAGCAATTATTGTACTTACTTCTTTTAATTGTCCGGGTTTATCTAATAATTCAACTGTAATATTAGAAATTCTTCCTGTTTTTAATAAAGCTCTATTTATAACACGAGATAAAATATTTACATCAATATTTCCACCTGAAACAATCGCCACAACATTTTTATCTTTTAAAGGAATTTTATCAAACATAATAGCGGCAACAGATAGTGCTCCAGCACCTTCTGATACCATCTTTTCTTTCTCCATTAAAGCTAAAACAGCACTTGCTATTTCATCTTCTTCAACCAGTATTATGTCATCAACATATTCGCTGCACAAACTATATGTCAACTCCCCGGGGAGTTTAACCGCCGTACCGTCTGCAAATGTATTAACAGAATTTAATTCTAGTCTTTTATGAGCTTTAAAAGATTCATACATTGAGCCTGCTTTTTTTGCTTGAACACCGTATACTTTACAGCTTGGTTTAATTTGTTTAATCGTTGCGGCAATTCCTGAAATCAAACCGCCCCCACCTATAGGTACAACAATAGCATCAACCTCATCCAACTGCTCCAAAACTTCTAGAGCAATTGTTCCTTGCCCTGCTATAACATCAATATCATCAAAAGGATGTATAAATATGCCACCTGTTTCTTTTTGAAATTTTACAGCCTCATTATAAGCATCATCGTAAACTCCATCAATCAAAGCAATATCAGCACCATAGGCTCTAGTTGCTTCCACTTTTGATATTGGAGCAGTTGCAGGAATGAAAATTGTAGCTTTAATATTATTTTCTCTGCTCGCTAAAGCTACACCTTGTGCATGATTTCCGGCAGAACATGCGATTACACCTTTTTGTTTTTGCTCATCTGACAATTTTGAAATTTTATAATAAGCACCTCTTAATTTAAAAGATCCTGTTAATTGCAAATTTTCAGACTTCAAAAAAACTTTATTATTTTTTGATAAAAAATTTGAATGCACAAGGCTTGTTTTCCTAGCAACTTTTGACAAAACCTTCTTTGCTTCATACACTTTCTCTAAAGACAGTAAACTCAATTTTAGACCTTTCTATTTATAGATTAATTTTGGCATTTCTACTTTTGATGAAATTAATTCAAATGAATTATTAGCTATTTTAATAGCATCAGCTAGCTTTTCATCATTTACATTATCATAATACAATTTCATTATTGTTTCATCTTTTTTAACAAAATCGCCAATTTTTTTATCTAAAAATACCCCTGCGCCAAAATTAATTTTATCAGATTTTTTATCTCTGCCGGCACCCAATAATTTGGCACTATGGGCAACATCCAAAGCATCTAATTTTGAAATATAACCATCAGAAGGTGCTTTTATTTCATAAATATTTTTGCCTATCTTAAATAAAGAGTAATCATTAACCACTTCAGGATTGCCGCCCTGAGCTTCAATAATTTCTCTAAATTTATCCAATGCGGAACGATTATCAATAACTTCATCTACCATTTTTTTGGCTTCATCATATGAATTTGCTTTTTTGCAATTCAAAAGCGTCTTAATTGCAAGCTCTAATGTAATTTCATATAAATCAGAAGCATAATTACCCTTTAAAAACTCGATTGCCTCAATAACCTCAAGGCTGTTTCCTACACTCTTACCCAAAGGTTGCTCCATAGAACTTATCACAACATCAATATTTCTATTCAAAAGTTTTCCGGTTTTAACCATTAAATCAGCCAATTCTTTAGCTTCTTCGGGAGTTTTTAAAAATGCACCTGAACCATATTTAACATCTAAAACAATTGAAGTTGCGCCAGACGCTATTTTTTTAGATACAACTGAAGCACAAATCAAAGATTTATTATCAACTGTTGCTGTAACATCCCTAAGTGCATAAATTTTTCCGTCAGCAGGAGTTAAATTAGGACTTTGAGATGAAATTGCAACTTTAATATTTTTTATTTGATTAAAAAATTCGTCATTTGTTAATTCACATCTAAAATTAGGAATTGATTCAAGTTTATCTATTGTACCACCTGTAAAACCAAGCCCTCTTCCTGATAATTTAGCAGTATAAACTCCTAATTGCGCCAAAATAGGGATTAAAACAAGAGTAACTTTATCTCCAACTCCACCTGTTGAATGCTTATCTGCTATATAAGGAGAAATTGAAGAAAAATCCAAAACATCACCGGAATTAACAAAACTTTCCGTCATATAAGCAGTTTCTTCATCGCTCAATCCCCTGAAACAAACCGCCATAAGCCAAGCTGACATTTGATAGTCTTCTATATTCCCTTTTGTATAGTTTTCTACAAGAAAATTAATCTCTTCTTTTGTATGTGCAAAACCGTCTTTTTTCTTTTGAATTAAATCAACTACTCTCATTTTATTTTCCTTATTTGTGATATGGTTCATTATTTAGAATTTTATACGCCCTATATATTTGCTCCATTAAAATTAAAACTGCTTCTTGGTGCAAAAAAGTTAATTTTGACATTGAAAATTTAAAATTTGATTTTTGACGAACCGCTTCTTCTA
>CALURR010000093.1 GCA_944323195.1 Candidatus Gastranaerophilales bacterium | reverse complement strand
CAAGCTGATGAAAAAGTTACTTTTGATAAAATCGTTATGTTAGTTAACGGTAAAAAATCAAAAGTTGGAAGACCCTATGTAGCTTCTGCTACTGTTGATGGTACCGTTGTTAAAAATGACAAGGCTAGAAAAGTAATTGTTTACAAACAACGTCCTAAAAAGGGCACAAGAGTTAAACAAGGTCACAGACAACAATTCACACGTGTTATGATTAATAAAATTAACACAAAAGCTGCAAAAGCTGCAAAAAGTGAAGAAACAACAGGAGAAGAATAAAAATGGCACATAAGAAGGGTGTAGGTTCATCAAAGAACGGACGCGACAGCGAAAGTAAGAGATTAGGCGTTAAAAAATACGCTAATGAACAAGTTGTTGCAGGAAATATAATTGTTAGACAACGTGGTACAAAAATTCACCCAGGTAACAATGTTGGAATGGGTAAAGATAATACATTATTTGCTTTAGTAGATGGTGTAGTTAAATTTGAACCATACAGAAGAACAAGAAAACAAGTTAGCGTTTACGCACAATAAGATATAGTTTTAATATTGATTAAAACTTATAAAGTGAAAATTAAATATGGATGGGAGCGTAGCTCAGTTTGGTTAGAGCGCTTGCCTGTCACGCAAGAGGTCGCGGGTTCGAGCCCCGTCGTTCCCGCCATATTGTATAATTTAAAAGCACCGCAATGGTGCTTTTTTAAGTATTAGGGGGTAGATGGTGTATAAAGAATTATTTAAGAGTATTCCTAAAAATACAAAGAGAGTTGCAATTTATGGTGCAGGTACTTGCGGAATTGCAATTAAGAATGCGATTGAGGAAAATTTTAAAGATATAAAGGTTTGTTTTTTTCTTGATATGAATAAAACTCAAGATATAAATATTGATATACCAATTTATCCTTTAACGATATTGGAAGAAAAAAAAGATGAGATTGATTTAGTTATCATATCTGTATGGCCAAGAATATTTTTGACTTATGCTGTTTTAGAATATTATGATATTCCTTATGTTGTAATAAGTAAAAAACTTGAACAAAATATTAGGAATATCCCCAATCAGGTTAACTTTAAAAAAGCCAAAAATATTTTTTCTGACAAGAAGTCTAAGAAATTGTATGAGGACTTGTGGAGCGCAAAATTAAATTGTAATTATAGTAAAATAAAAAAATATGTATTAAAAAATCATAAAATCGAATCTGGAGTTAGAAATAGAAATTATGATAAACAATACCTTGAGTACATTAATAAAAATGCTATAAAAAATGTTTTTGATTGCGGGTTTTTTAACGGTGTTAATGTTCTTAATTTTATAAAAAATTTTCCTAATCTCCAAATGGATTACGCTTTTGAGCCTATGTATCATGAGTTTAAAATAGATGTACTTGATTTTCTCATAACAAAGTCTAAAAAAGTTCAAATAGTTCCGTATGCAGTATGGGATAAAAAAGAAAAATTAAGTTTTTGCCTTTCAGGTGCAGGTTCTCAGGTTAAAAAAATATCAGCTTTGAATAACCGTCCAATTATTGAAGTCGAAACAATTGGGCTTGATGAAGCCAAGAAAATGCTCAATGTTCAAAAAGTAGATTTTATTAAAATGGATATTGAAGGATCAGAGCAAAATGCGCTCAGGGGAGCTGAAAATTTAATTTTAAGCGACAGACCCCAGATGGCTATTTCAATTTACCATTCCAGTGATGATTTTGTGAATATTCCTTTATATTTATCTGATTTATTGGACAATTACAGTTTTTATCTGGGTCATTATTCAGTAAATCAGCATGAAACCGTTTTATATTGTATTCCAAATGAATTAAAGAAATAGTAATGTGTGTTATTTAAATAATAACTTTTTAGCAAAAGCAATAGTTTTTGGAAAATGTTCAATCAAAAGTTGCGCTCTTGTTGAGGAGTTGTTGTTTTTTATTCCGTAACTATTTAAAAGAGCATTTATTTCAGCAAAAAGTTCAAAGTTTCCTTTTTTATAATATGGAGAGAAGTTTAATACTAAAGCTGTTGTTTCTGTTGTGTTTTTATTGCAAAAGGCATTATATTCTTCTGTAGAGATTTGCAAAAATTCATCATTGTTTGACAAAACTTTTTTATTTTCTATTTCATCAGGATTACCCAAAATCATTTTAAAATCCTTGCTGTGTCCTAATTCATGGTTTATTAAGCCAATGTCTGCGCTGCTTTCAAGGGTTTTGGTTTTAATGTTGTAGGACGTATTTTCGTCTGTTGAATAGTGCCAAATATCAACATTTTCGTCAATATCAATTAAACTTGTTGCTATTAAGTTTTTGCAAATTTCAAAAAGTCTAATATCCCCTTGTGTTTTAGAATAAATATCTATTTTTCTTTCAAATTCATCGCTAGTTAGTGTAATTGTTTGGTTATTGTCGTCAAAAAAGGCAATATATTTTTTGCCGTTAATTATTGATATTGTTCTATTTCCTGTTTTTTTAAATGAAATTTGGTGATTCATTATGCAATTATTGTTTTCATCAAAAATTTGGTAAGCATATTGATATTTAATTGTATTTCCTTCTTGGTCTTTATATTCAATATAGTGTCTTTTTGTGGATATGCCGTTGTTATTTAAATTTTCTATATACTCAATAGAGCCGTCCTTATTGATTTTGGAGCCCGAAATATTAATTCCCCCTTTTAGTTCATTTTTTTTAATCATGCCAATAATATCTAAATCTTCAGGAAAATCTTTAAAGTTGTATAGAGTTCTTTTATAAGCGCCATTTAAATTTGGGTCCGGTTGAGTGTAGATAATTTGAACAGGTTCACCTAGGGCGTTTTTAATTATTTCGAATTGAGAGTTTATTTTGCTGCTTTCTAATAAGTTACCTTTTGGTTTTAAGGTCATACTTGTTATATAGCTTCTATTTGAATTTTTATATCTTGAATTAAAAATTCCATTTTTGTCTAATTCCGTTCTTTCTGTTTTAATATTACCATTATGGTCAATTATTTTTCTGATATATGTTAAACCGTTTTGATTGAGTGAGGTTTTTTCATATATTAATGTTATCGAGCTTGTGTTTTTGTCAGTATTAATTGATATTCTTTTGTATGTTTTATTGGTGTTTTTATCTTCCTTTAAAAGTTTAAAAAGTATTTTTCTTTGCGTGTTGTTTATTTTGGGGTTAAAAATTAGGTCCGAATTTTCATCTGAAATACCTAATTGTTTTAGTTTTAGGGAATAAAAAAAATTTTTTATTGTTATGGGCGAATGTTCATTTTTATCTTGTTTTTCTGCATTAGAATAAAACAGCGTATTTATTCTTTTTTTTGAATTATTTTGCTGTTTAAAATGCGTGGAATTTATTTTATTTGTTAAAGAGCTTATTTTCATAATTGCAGTATTACAAAAGCTCTAAAGCTAATAATTTGTTATTCCCAATAGCCAAATTCTTGTCTTGCTATTTCTTTTAATTTTTTCATTGCTTCAGGTTTATTTCCTCTGCAGGAAAGATTGGCAATTTGTCCGTTATATTTGTAAAATTGAATATTACAGCTTGTGGCGTCAATTATATATTTTTTAATAAATAATTCTTTGCAGTCTCCGCTTTTTAGCGCCATTGCGAGTTTATTATAATCGCTTCTTGCAAATTGATAGGGATTAAACGATGACACTACTTGAACGCCGTTATCGTTTTTATATGTGCATTCGTAAAAAATGGCTTGAGCTTCTTGCACGCACATTGTAAACGCTATAAAAAATATGATAATTACACATTTTTTCATAGTTTTTTAATGCCACAAAATTAATTGAAGATAACTTTTAGGCTATTCGTTTGTGTGTTCTAGGGCTTTTTCGAGAATGGTTTTAACATGGTTATCGTCAAGCGAATAATATACATTTTTTCCTTGTTTTGTTGCTTTGACAAGCTTTGCTGTTCTTAGGATTTTTAATTGGTGTGAAACCGCGGATTTTGTCATATTCAAAAGAACAGCCAAATCTCCAACACACATTTCATTTATGTCTAGTGCCCACAATAATTGAATTCTTGTGCTATCACCCATGACTTTAAAAAAGTCTGAAAGTTCATATAGAATTTTCATATCAGGCATTTTGGGTATTGTTTTATTTACAATTTCAAGATTAGTTGGGCTGCAATCGGTTTTTTTAATTTGCATAATTACTCCTTAGTTTTGATTATATATACAATTGAACAATTATTCAACTAATATTAATAAATGTAAAATAAGATATTTTTGCACTTGACAATTGAATAGTTACTCAACTATAATATAAGTATAATGATTGAACAATTATTCAACTAAAGGAGTTAATATATGTGCTCTCATTCTAATTCTCATTCTCATTCTCATTCTTGCCAAAATTCAGAAGAAAATTCTTTTTCTTGGATTAGCGTAATTTGTCCTATTTTGATTTTAATAAGCGTATTTTTATTCAACTTGCCTCATAATTTTTCTGTGGCATTGTATATTCTTGCTTATATTTGGGCTGGACATGATGTTTTATTAACCGCTATTAAAAATATCTTAAAAGGCGATTTTTTTGATGAGAATTTTTTGATGTCCATAGCAACAATAGGTGCAATTTTAATTAAAGAATATCCTGAGGCTGTTATGGTTATGATTCTTTATAAAATTGGCGAAACTTTGCAAGATAGAGCAGTTGATAAATCTAAAAATTCTATTTCAAAATTAATGGATATAAATCCTCAATATGCAAATGTTTATATTAATGATGAATTGATTAAGAAAAATCCTGATGAAGTAAAAATTGATGATTTTGTTGTAGTTAAAACAGGAGAAAAAATCCCCTTAGATGGCGTTGTTGTTGAAGGTGAAGCATATGTTGATACATCAGCTTTAACAGGTGAATCTATGCCTTTATTTTTAAAAAAGGATCAAAAGGCCTTGAGCGGTTGTATTGTTAAAAACGGATATTTAAAAATGAAAGTAGAAAAATTATATCAAGATTCTACTGTTTCAAAAATTCTTGAGCTTGTTGAGCATGCAAATTCAAAAAAATCAAATAGTGAAAAATTTATAACAAAATTTGCAAAAATTTATACCCCTGTTGTGGTTTTTTTAGCTTTAGTTTTAGCTGTTATTCCTCCTATTGTTTTAGGTAGTGATTTTGCTGTTTGGATAAATAAGGCTTTAGTTTTTCTTGTTATATCTTGTCCTTGTGCTCTTGTGATTTCTGTTCCTTTGACTTTTTTTGCAGGTATTGGTTCAGTCGCAAAAAAAGGTATTTTGGTAAAAGGTAGTAAATATATTGAAGTATTGTCAAAGGCAAAAAATGTTGTTTTTGATAAAACAGGGACATTAACAAAAGGAAATTTTGGTGTTGAAAAGGTTGTGGTTTTTGACAATTTAATGTCTGAAGATGAATTTTTAGATATTGTTTGCCAAGTTGAAAGCTATTCAAATCATCCTTTGGCTTTATCAATTTTAAATACATATGATTATAAAAATTTAAAAAGTGAAATAAAAAATATTAATGAAATTTCAGGAAAAGGCATAAAAGCAAATTTGGCTAATCAAGAAGTTTTAGTTGGAAACTTAGATTTGCTTAAATCAAATAATATTTATGTTCCTTTGGTTAATGAGATTGGAAGTATTGTTTATCTTGCAATAAATAATAAATGTATAGGTTATATTGTTTTAACTGATACTTTAAAAAATACAAGCAAAGAATGTCTGCAAAGGCTTAAAAAATTGAATATAGAAACTTTTATATTAAGCGGAGATAGTGAAAAATCAGTTAAAAAAATAGCTGATGAATTAGGGGTTGAAAATTATTTTTCAGAATTATTGCCGCAAGACAAAGTTGAAAAGTTGGAAGATATAATGAAAAATCAAACAAAAAGTCAAACAACAATCTTTGTTGGTGATGGAATAAATGATGCGCCTGTATTAAAAAGAGCCGATATTGGTTTTTCGATGGGTGCTTTTGGATCTGATATTGCAATTGAAGCAAGTGATGTTGTAATTATGGATGACAATTTAGCTAAAATATCAGAAGTAATTTCTGCATCAAAAAGAATTATGAAAATTGCAAAACAAAATATAATATTTGCAATTTCCGTTAAAGTATTGTTCCTTGTTTTGAGTGTTTTTGGTCTTATGACAATGTGGGGTGCAATATTTGCTGATGTCGGAGTAACTTTTTTAGCTGTATTGAATTCTTTGAGGGCTATGAGGTAAAATGAGTATAATCAGATAGTAATTTTGAATTATATGAAAAAAACAAGATATAAATATTCAAAAGAACAAAAAGAAAGAATTTTGTACGAAATCAGCTTGAATAAGTCAATTGATGAGGCATTTAATTCGATTGGAATTGATGTTCAAAAATTGGATGTTTCAGATGAAAAATATAGGGCAAAATTAATAAGTAAATGGAAAAAAGAGCTTTACTGCAATAGAGAAAATATTTCTTTTTTAAACAGACACCATCAATTAATTCAGCTTGAAAAAGAAAAAAATAATATTCAAGAAGATTTAATACTTGAATATTATCTAAAACCCTAATAAAAGCGTATTTTTTACACTTTATTAATTTTT
>CALURR010000092.1 GCA_944323195.1 Candidatus Gastranaerophilales bacterium | reverse complement strand
TTATTAAGAAATTTTTTGCTAATTGTTCGCCATATTTGCCAATCGTTTTATTTGTCATAAAATAATTGTAAGACAAATATTTTTATATGGAGTAAAGTTTAATGGAATTACTTAAAAAGACAGCAGCTGAACAACATAAAGCTCTTATTAATAAAGAAGTGAGCGCGCTTGAATTAACAAAAGCTTCAATTGAAAGAATAGAAAAACTGGATGAAAAGTTAGGAGCTTTTAATTCAACCACATTTGACGAAGCTATTGAAACAGCTAAAAAAGTTGACGAAAAAATTGCAAGAAATGAAGAAATTCCATTTTTGGCAGGTATTCCAACAGCTCTAAAAGATAATATGAATATGACAGGTTCAAAAACAACTTGTTCATCAAAAATTTTAGAAAACTTTGTATCACCTTATGATGCTACTATAACAACAAAATTAAAAGAAAACCTTGTTCCGATTTTAGGAAAAGCAAATTTAGACGAATTTGCAATGGGTTCAAGTAATGAAAATTCAGCTTTTAAAATTGTTAGAAATCCATATAATTTAAATAAAGTCCCCGGAGGTTCTTCAGGTGGCTCTGCAGCAAGCGTTAGCGCAAGTGAGGTAACTTTATCTTTGGGTTCAGATACAGGCGGTTCAATCCGTTTGCCTGCTTCATTCTGCGGAATTACAGGTTTTAAACCAACTTATGGCAGGGTATCTCGTTATGGTCTAGTTGCTTTCGCTTCATCTTTAGACCAAATTGGACCTTTTGGAAGAAGCATTGAAGATGTTACACGTTTATATGAAGCAATAGCAGGATATGACGTTAAAGATTCAACTTCGTTGAATATGGAAGTTGGCAATATTTCAGCAAATCTTAAAAAAGACATTAAAGGCTTAAAAGTTGGCGTTATTAAAGAATTAATGGCTGAAGGTATTGCTGATGATGTTAAACAAAGCGTAGAAAATGCTATCAAAACATATGAAAAATTAGGCGCTGAAATTAAAGAAATTTCGCTTCCTTTGTTAAAACATTCAATCGGCGTTTATTATATTGTTGCAACTGCTGAAGCAAGTTCTAATTTAGCTCGTTTCGACGGTGTTAGATATGGTTATAGAGCTCAAAATTGTGAAAATTTATTAGACATGTATTGCAAAACAAGAGCTCAAGGCTTTGGCCCTGAAGTAAAAAGAAGAATAATGCTTGGTACTTATGCGCTGTCAAGCGGATATTATGATGCATATTATAAAAAAGCACAACAATTAAGAAGATTAATTGCAAATGATTTTAACAGAGCTTTTGAAAGCGTTGATATTTTAGTATCTCCAACTTGTCCTACAACTGCGTTTGACTTGAATTCAAAAGCAAATAATCCTCTTGAGATGTATTTAACCGATATTGCAACAATTTCATCTAACCTTGTTGGAGCTCCAGCTTTATCAATGCCTTGCGGATTTGATAAAGATAATATGCCGATTGGTTTGCAAGTTATTGCAAAGAATTTGGATGAAATGACATTATTGCAAAGTGCTTATGCACTAGAGCAAGAGCTTGGTATATACAATCAAAGACCAAACATTTAATATAAATTTAAAATAATTTAAAAATTCTTCAAAAAATTTCTATTATTTAGGCAATTTTTTTGAAGAATTTTTTTTATTAAATATAGATAGAGGATTTATATTATGATACACACAAATAATTTATTTGCCATTGAAACAAAGTCAAAAGCGAAAACGTTTAGAAAAATAATAACTTGTTCAATATTTATGCTTATATTTTTAAGTTTTGTATATATGATATATTGGGTAGGAGTAATGTCTGATGATATGATTTTGGATTATAGCGGATATTTATTTAGCCCATTAGCAAAATTATTGTTTCCTTTTGATGATTCATTATATATTTATAGAAATACAAGCATATTGTTGTTTTCTTTAATCTTTCCTATGATGCTTATGTATTATTTTGTTGATAAAACAGAGTCAAAGTTATTAAAAGAACACAGGGCGTTTCTTGAACATCAACAAAAAATTAAATTAATTCAAGAACAAAAAAATCGCCTAAAAGAATATGATATTATTAAAAATTATTCGATTTGTCTTTCTTTAAACTATAAAAATTCAAATCTTCAAGATAAAGCAAAAAAACAATTAAATAAAACGGTTTTTTTAAAGCTTAAAGGCGCATTGGCGCTGTTAAACAAAAATATTAATATATCAATAAATGATGTTATGATAATTATTTCAAATAATTTTGATGATTACGACAAAATTTATTTTGTATTATTAAAAACTTTATCTAAAGTTCAAAAGATATTAAACGATAAATATAAACTTGAGCTTATTCCGAGCTTGACAACAGATGCTTATCAAAATAATGATATGATAACAACATCGAAAATTGAAAAACAGCATTACGAAATTCAAAGTTTTAAAATGCAAAACAGAGCTCTAACCAGCGCATTGTTTAGAAAGAAATATCAACATTTAAAACATAATAAATTTGCCGGTATTCCAATTGGTGAATATTTGATGATGGATGAAAATTCAAATAGCTCATATGAATTAAATGTTGTATATAAGGATTTATCCAAAACATTAGCAAGTCTATAATTTAAGACTTGCTTTTGTTATCACTTGAAATATATTCGCTTAATTTTCTTGCAATTTCTGCACATTTTTCTTTGTCTGAAAGCATAATTTTAATATCTTGCAGTTTTTTATCAAGCGATGACGTTTTTTCTTGGTTATTGAAACTATTTTTATCCATAGTAAACCTTTATTGTTTTATTTATCTTTGCAGAAAAACTCCATAATTCTATCAATTAGGCCTTTGTAGTTTTCTTGCTTCTCTTCTATTACTTTACCATATTCTTCAGCTTTTTGGAAATTTCCTTCAGAATAATAAAACTCGGCTAGAATTTCTTTTGCCTGCTCATCTTTATCTATTTCATATACTTTTTGCCAAAATTCAATTGCGACAAAGCGCTCTTTGTTTAATTGATATAATTTTGCAAGCTCGATAAGGGTTGTTTTGTCTTTAGGGTTTTTATTGTATGCGTTTGTAAATTCGACAATAGCGTCATCATTTTTTCCTTGAAGCTTATAACAAAAGCCCCAGTTAAAATGCGCTTTGAATTCGTCATTCAATTCTTCATATATTAATGCCTTCATTTGAAATGATAGAGCATCAGCTGAAATTATTTTATCATAGTTTTCAACTTCACAAAGAGCTTCACTGAATTGTTTTGTGTTGTATAAATATTGAGCTTTTAATATGTGATAGTTTCTTTTTTGAATTTTATCCAAGCTTTCGTAATTGATTTTGTTTAATAATTCAATTGCGTTTTCATTTTGTTCATCTTGAAGAAGAATTTTAATTTTTAAAAATTCATCATCAACTACTTCAAGAGCGGATTTTAAATCGTTTGCTTTAAAATACAATTGCGCTAGCATATTTTTTATATTTTTATCATCTTTAAATATATTTAATCCTTTTCTTGCAATAGAAATAGCGCTTTCAATACTATCTTCTTTCATGTATAAATCTACAAGTTCAAAATATACATCAAGCTCATCTTCTTTTAATTCTAAAATTCTTAAAAATTCATCAATTGATTTTAAATTTTTCTTATCCACTCGATACAGTCTTGCCAATTTTCTTCTTGCTTCGATGTTATCTGTATCAAGCTCAATTGCTTTTTTTGTATCGTTTATAGCGTATTCTAATTTGTTTTGAGCAATATTAACATTAGCCCTAGCCAGATAATAATTGAATTTATCATCAAGTTCAAGATAAATATCCATAACGCAAGAAAGCGCAACTTCGTCAATTGGATTTAATTTTATTATTTCATTATATATCTCAAGAGCTTTTTCAAAATTTCTTTGTTCGTATTCATTTGCCGCGCTTTGGTGCATTAATTCTAGATTTGCCATATTTTATCCTTTTTTATTTTATTTTATCATAAATGGTTATATTGTTATTGTGCAATATACATTTTAGCTAAATCTTCGCAGTATTTAAATCCTCGAGATAAAATGTGTCTTGATACTAGTTCGTTATCGTATTTTATAATTTTATGTTCAACAAAAAACTTTCCTTCATTGTCTATTGTTAATTGAAGATAAACAGGCATTTTGTCCTCTGTCATAGATCGACCCACAGAACCAACATTTATAACAGTTTTATTATTTTCAAGGCTATAACCGCAAGGTAGATGGGTATGACCGCACAAAATTAAATCAGCGCTTGATTTTTCAACCATTTTTTCAACTTCTTCTTGAGGAAGGTTAGGGTAAATATTTTCGCTTTGATTTCTTGGTGAACCATGGACAAGTTCAATTTTTAAGTTATTTAGCTCGATTAATTTTTTTTCGGGTAAATTTTTTACAAAATCAATATATTTTTTATCGGTTATTTTAACATCTTCTTCCAGGGAATATCCCATGCAGCTAAATGCCTCTTTTGTTTTAGCTATAAGTTCAGGGGTGCAATTTGCAACCATTTTATCGGTATTACCTTGGATTATTTCAAAGTTTTCTTTATATTCATCCATTAGTTCAAATATTTTTTCGCAAACATAATTTGGATTATAGCCTGCTAAAATAATATCACCCAGACAAAAGATTTTATCGGGATTAAATTTTTTAATATCATTTAAGACATTATCAAAAGCCAGAGCATTTGCGTGAATATCGGATATAACAGCTATTTTCATATTTTCTCCTTACTTGTAGATTACTTTTGCATTGTTAATAGTATTTGTTTTATAGATAGACATATTAGGACTAATTAAAGACATAAATTCAATGTCTGCTGACATATTGTGGAAATATATAACTCCATATTTGTTTTTAATATAATCGTCTTTGGAAATCTTTTTTAAATATTTCATTGAATTTGTGTCTATATAGTGCCAAGTTATTTTTTTATTGTCTTTAAGTTTAGGAAAATAATCAAGATAATCATCCCTATCATTTGTTATTGCATGGATTTCATAGTTTGATGGATAATTTTTTGTATCATTTTGAATAAATTCCATAAAATCATCCAGTCTATACATTTCTCTTAATGGCATAGGATGAGTCATAGATAAGCAAATTGCAAATAAAATTATTGAATAAATTCCTTGAAGCATTCTATAGGCTTTATTTTCTTTAATAAAGTGAAAAATAGAACTAATTGAAACAATTTCTAATAAAAATAAGAGTCCATAACCTGCTAAAAGTATTCTTTTGTGTAAAATTGGTTTTATATAAATTGAAATCAGGGATGAAACAATTAAAATAAAAGCTATAGAATAAATTAAATAAATAAATAAATCTTCCTTGTTTTTATTTTTTTCAAGATTGATTTTATTTAGCCATTTGTCAGGCAAAAATGATAAAATCAAGGTTATTAATAAAACTATAGTTAAAGCTAAAAATACATATTTGTTTATAAAATATTCGTTAATTGTATATAAAAAAGTGTTTTTAGATAGTTCATCTATCCAAGAGTTAAATCCTTGATTGAATGATATTTTATAAATATGTATTAAATAAGGTAAAAATGATAAACCAACTATGACATTAGTTAAAAATAATTTTAAAAATTCTTATTTCTTTTTAAAAAGGCTAAAAATACCCCATAAAAGATTGCCCATAGCAAATATAGTTAAAATATAATGGGTATTAATTGTAATAATTGAAAAAACGCCATACAAAATCAAATTTTTCAATTTGTTGTTATCTAAATATTTAAATAAATAATAAATTACAACAATACTTAAAAACATTGCCATAGAATAACATCTTGCTTCTTGAG
>CALURR010000091.1 GCA_944323195.1 Candidatus Gastranaerophilales bacterium | reverse complement strand
ACTGCAGCCTTTTTTCCTTTTAGTGAAATATTTTTTGGTATCGCCTCCATAAAGCCCCAAACATCCGTATTGTAGCCAATCAAGGTTAAATCATCTTTTATTTTAACAGTATTTACAGCACCAACCAAATCAACATACTCATCAAATTCAGATAAAAATAATGTGGTTGGAACTTTATGAGGGATTGTAACGTTAAACCCAAAATACTTATTGGTTCTTAGATATTTAATTTGATTAACCAAATCTTCACTTTCAGTTGCCAATAATTCATAAGAACCATTTATGCCCAAATCCTTAAATGCTGCTTTATATATAACAGGACTTAAAGAATGTCCCAAAGGATAACCTATGAGAGCAAATTTATAAAGTTCATTTTCCATTATTCTTCATCCATATCTCTTGAATATTTACAATTTTTATTTGAACAAGCAATCTTATTGCCTCTTTTTAAATATTTTTTAACCAATAAACTTCCGCAATCAGGGCATTTTTCACCTGTCGGCTCAGCCCAGAGAGCAAATGTGCAATCCGGATACTTTGAACAACCCCAGAAAAATGTTCCATAACGCGATTTTCTTTTTACCAATTCTCCATCTCTGCCTGCTTTTTCGCATTCAGGACATTTAACACCTGATGATTCAACAATAGAAAACCTTTTTTTGCATTTTTCATTTAAACATTGATAATATTTGCCGTAAGGTCCTGTTTTAATAACCATATCAGAACCGCACTTTTCGCATTTTTTATCAGTTGGTTCATCTTCTGGAATTTGAATATCTTTATTATCTCCTTCCATTGGAAGTGCAGTTTTACACTCTGGATACCCGGAACATGCCAGAAATTGTTTACCATAACGAGACAATTTCACCACCATTTTCCTGCCGCAATTAGGACAAACTTTATCTGTTTCAACATCAACTCTTTTCATATTTTTTTGCGCTTCATCAAGAGTTTTTGAAAATGGTTTCCAAAAATTATTTAAAAATTCAATGCTATTTTGCTTATCTTCTGCAATATCATCCAAAGAAGATTCCATTTTGGCAGTAAATTTATAATCCATTATATCAACAAAATTTTCATTTAGTTGCTTACAAACCGCCCTGCCCAAAGGAGTTGGCTTTAAAGATTTATTTTCAATTTTTTCCACATAATTTCTTTGCTGAATTTTTGTAATAATAGGTGCATAGGTTGAGGGTCTTCCTATACCATATTCTTCCAATTGCTTAACTAAGCTTGCTTCAGAATATCTTGAAGGCGGCTGAGTAAAATGTTGTTCAGGAATTAATTTTTTAAGATTTAATTCATCACCAACTTCTAAAGATGGAAATTTTTGAGCTACAACGTCTTCTGTATCAGCATAAATCTTAGTAAAACCATCAAAAACAAATTTTGATGAACCCATTTTAAAAATATATTGATTGGCTGTAATATCTACGGTTAAATTTTTAACTTTCGCATTCGCCATTTGAGAAGCCATAAACCTTTCCCAAATTAGTTTATACAATTTGTATTGCTCACTTGTTAAGTATTTTTTAATGCTATCAGGAGTTTTATCTATATAAGAAGGACGAATTGCTTCGTGAGCATCTTGAGTGTTTTGCTTTTTCTTAGCGTAAACATTGGGAGTTTTTGGATAATATTCTTCACCATAATTTTCTACAATATATTCTCTAGCTGCCACTTGTGCATCATCAGAAATTCTTGTAGAATCTGTTCTCATATATGTTATCAAGCCTACTGAACCATCCCCCAAATCAATACCTTCATATAGCCTTTGCGCTATTTGCATGGTTTTTGATACACCATAACCCAACTTTGAACTTGCTTCTCTTTGAAGGGTCGAAGTTATAAAAGGTGCCTGAGGCTTTCTTGTTGTATCTCTTGGAGTAATTTTTGAAACTGTATATTTTGCATTTTCAAGATTTTTTAATATTTCATCGATTTCTTCTTTATTTTTTATCTCAAGTTTTTCATCTTTATTATTCTTGATTATTCTTGATAATTGAGCACTAAAATCAAAATCTTTTTTATCTTTTTTATTTAATATAGCATCTAAGCTCCAATATTCTTGAGGAATAAATGCTTCAATTTCATCTTCTCTTTCGCAAATCATTTTAAGAGCAACAGATTGAACACGACCTGCTGAAAGTTTGTAGTTTTTCATTTTTTCCCATAATATAGGGCTAATTTTAAAACCAACAAGTTTATCAAGAATTTGTCTTGTTTTTTGCGCTTCAACTTTTAACATGTCAATTTGATGATAATTTGCAACCGCATCTTTAATTGCATGAGGAGTAATTTCATTAAAAACAATTCTAAAAATCTTATCCTCAGGGAATTTAAGACATTCTTTTACATGCCAGGCAATAGCTTCTCCTTCTCTATCAGGGTCGGATGCAAGATAAATTTTATCAACTGTTTTTGCTATTTTATTTAATTCATTTATTACTTTTTTCTTTTCAGGTATAACTTCAAAAGTAGGCTTAAAATTATTTTCTATATCAAAACCTAAACCTTTAGATGCTAAATCTCTAACATGACCCATAGAGGCTTGTATTATATAATTACTGCCAAGAATTTTTCCTATAGTTTTAGACTTAGCAGGAGACTCCACTATTACGAGAGTTTTTTGCGATTTATCTTCTTTAGTTTTAGTTTTTGTAGTTGCCATATTTAACCTATATACATTTATAATATTTATTTTCTGCTTGTTTAATTATACCCAATAACTCCAATTGAGTTAAAGATGCCATTATCAATGATACATTTTCCTTTATATCATCCATTATTTCATCAAATGTTTTTGCGTCAAGTGATATACTTATCAATATCCTTTTTTGTAAATCATCCAAACTAGATATTGTATCATTTTTCTGAGGCTCTTCAATTTCCCAATTCATTTGCTCTAAAATATCATTTGAATTTGTTACAATAGCAGCACCATTTTTAATAAGATGATAAATTCCTTGTGTATTAGGATTTGTAATATTGCCTGGAATACACATAAGCTCTCTATTATATTCAAGAGTTAAATTGGCACTAATCATAGCCCCTGATTTAAGCCTCGCTTCGCCCACAAGCGTACCTTTAGCTAAACCCGTTACTATCCTGTTTCTTTGCGGAAAATTTCGAGCCAGCGGTTTAGTTTTAAGCGGATACTCACTCAAAACTGCTCCGTTACTATCCACTATATCATAAAATAATTTTTTATTCGAAGATGGATAAATTATATCCAAACCACTTCCAATTACAGCAATTGTTTTTAAATTATTTTTTATTGCACTCAAATGTGCTTGTGTATCTATTCCATAAGCTAATCCTGAAACAATTGCTATATTTGTCCCTTTAAAGCCGGAAATAATATTATCAAGAGCAATTTTAGCTTGCATTGAGGCATTTCTTGAACCAACAACCGCAAGAGCATAATTAAAATCTATTTCATCTAAATTTCCTTTATAAAACAATGACAAAGGGAAATCAGGAATTTCTTTTAAATAATCAGGATATTTTTCATCTTCATAAGTTAAAATTTTAACTTCTTCATCTGAAAATGCCTCATTAAAACACTTATCAATATCCAGTTCGTCTATTTTCTTCAAAAAATTTTTAGGAACAGCAATGTCATAATATTGAGCAATATTTTTCAAATCATAGCTGTTTACTTCAAAAGTTCTTTTTATATCGTAGTCAAAATATTCAAAAAGTTTCGATTTAAATAAAGGCCTGATAAACAAATAGCTAAAAGCACAATAATACTTTATTTTTTCAACATCTTCACCTGTATTTAATTTTAGTTGATTAATCTTAGTGCTCATTTTTCAACTCTTTAAACTCACCTTCAACAGATTTCAAATTAAAAGTCAAAGTGTTTTTATTATCCAGCGCAAGTTCCAAACAGTCAAGCTGAGAATCCTTATCTTCATCAATTTCAAAAACTTTAGACATTAAATAATAAATATCGCCATTTTCCTGTTTTTCACTAACTTTTGATAAAATTTCAAGTGCTTCATCTTGCTTCTTCTGCTTAATTAAAATCTGAGTCAAAAGCTTATATGCTTCAACATCTTTTGGATTTTTCTCAACTGTTTTTTTGAGCATAATAACAGCGTCATCAACCCTGTTTAATTCCCAATATATTTGAGCTATATTATAATACGCCCAAGAATAATCAGCAGACAGTTCCAAAACCTTTCTATATTCAACAAGCGCAAAATCAATTTCATTTACTTTTTTATACTCTTCAGCCAAATAAAAATGCGCAAAATAATCACTATAATTATATTCAATTGCTTTTTTAAAACATTTTATAGCAGTTTTTGGGTCATTTTTTTTAGAATACAAAATGCCGATTGAAAAAAAAGCATTAGCGTCCTCGTTCTTGTAATAAATAACTTTTTTAAAGCTTTCGAGCGCTAAATCAATCTCTCCTTTTTGCTCATAACATAAAGCTAAATTATACAAAAAATCAGGCTCATCCGGTTTTAATTCAACCGCTTTTTGATATGCTAATATCGCTTTATCAATATCTTTTAATTTTTCCCAGCAAATTCCGGTATTAAAATATAAATTAGCATCATCCGGAAAAATTTTAAGCAAATATTTAATATGAGATAAAGCGGCTTTTTCAAACCCTAAATCCAAGCACATCATGATTAACTCGCGTCTGGCTTGAAAATTTTTAGGATTTACTTTTACTGTTGTTTGAAGATTGTCAAATCTTTCAGTATCATTCATCTTCTTCTTCTAATGCTTTATCCAAATCGTAATCTATAGCTTTTCCATCAAGCTCTTGCTGTTGCTGTTCTTCGCGCTCAAGCTCTTCTTTATCTTCATCTTGAATAATTTTTTCAATTACAATTTGCGCCATATCAAGAGCTACTTTTTTCTTAGTATCACTAGGACATTTTTCAAGCATTTGTATAGCGGTTCTTACTGTTGAGTCTATATCATACCAACGACAATGACCACGCTGTATTCTTCCATCTTCAACGGCAGACATAATATCTTCAACATTTTCATATTTATTATCTTGGATATTATGTTCGATAATAACTTTAATTAGATTAAGCGCAACCGCAATTTGTCTTTCATCAGACGAATTTGCCAATGTTCTCATAGACATTGATAACACAGGGTCTTTGTCATACCATCTTGAAAAATATTGATTTTCCATATTTGCTCCTTGTAATTATTAACTGTTTTTAAAAATTACACCGCAACCAGATGACGGGTAATTCCAATCGATTGCGCCTTTTGGGCAGAAAAGTCTGCAAGCACCGCACTCCAAGCAGTTTTCATATTGCACAACTATTTCATTAGTATTTTCGTCTAAGCTGTATACCTTGGCAGGGCACACTGTTAAACATGGTTTATCCTTACATTTTGCACATTTTTTTTGATCAACAATTAAATGCGTCTTACTATCACAATTATACTTAATAGTTGCCAATTTGTCTTGTATTGATTTTTTATCTTCGTTATTTTTCATATTTTATCTTCCAAAAAATATATCTAAAACACACCTAAATGCCGCAAAACCATCTTTTACAAGCTCTTTTAGATTTCTATCTTTTAGGAAACTCAATAAATAATTTCTGAACTGAACACTTTTCGATTTGCAATTTGCGCTTGTAACTATTTCAAAAAATTCCTTAATTTTGTATGGATAATAGTTCATAATAGAACTTCGCCTATCATACAATCTGTCTATTATATTTCTATATGTGTATAAATCTTTTAAAATAAATGATTTATCAAGCTCTTTTTTGTACAAAGATAAAAATCCTTGAGAATAATTAGAATTTTCAAGAGCACTAAGAGCAGTTTTACCAGCCAATTTTCCTGAAATCAGGGCATAATTTGTACCTTCAAAATGTACACTGTTAATAAATCCTGCAGCATCACCTGCAATTATTACACCATTATCTGTTAATTTTGGCATTTTATTATACCCCGTTTCGGGTATCAAATGGGCACTATATTCAAGAATTTGCCCGTCTTTAATTAAGGGTTTAATATCATTATGATTTTTTAAATATTCCAATAAGTCATTAATATTTAATTTATTTTTAGCTAAATCAGCTAAATTTGCACCAACTCCAAGCATTAGCGTATCTTTAAAAGTATACAAAAAGCCCATCATGAAAATAGCGTTAGTATCTTTGGGATTACCAAGATACATTTTTGTAACTCCGTTTGTTAAATCTTCTTTTAAATTAAATCTTTCCTCTATTGTTTTTTTGTCAAGCTTAATTGTTTCTTTAACAGACAATATAACATCTTTTGGCTGGTATTTTTCTCTTAAATTAAGTTCTTTAGCTAAAAGAGAATTTACACCATCAGCCAGAATAACTATAGGTGCATAATATTCTTCCAATTCTGTTTCCACACCAACCACATAACCATCTTTTTGAATTAATTTTTTAACCAAGGTATTAGGAGCAAAATAAACACCTTTTTTCTTTGCTATTTCAATCATCCATTTTTCAAGATTAAACCTTTTTATTGCATACGCCTCAGAATTTGTTTCGTCTTGAAAAGTGATTGAACAAGAACCTGTATCGGTCAAAAAAGCCCAACTATGAGAATTGATTATTCTTTCATAAGGCAGTGTTTCAAAATCTTCTTGAAAAATTTCTTGAAGTGCAGTTTTATATATAGCACCACCATACATGTTTTTAGAACCCGCATATTTTGCCCTATCAATTAGCACAACTTTTTTTCCGCCACGTGCCACTTCAAGAGCTGCGCTAACTCCGCAAGGTCCTGCTCCCACCACTATTACGTCAGTATTATAATTTATATCCATAATATTAATAATACAAGCTATTTAGATAAAAAACAATAGAATATAATCTTATAATTTTTTACAATATGTTTAATTTTTGCCAAATTAAAATATTATAATATAGAATTTTTTTATGAAGATTTTTAATATAATTGTACCTGTTTATAATGAAGAAAAAACACTTGAAAAAACAATCAAGAAAATTTTAGCCCTAAAAAATAATCAATATCTAATTAAAGAAAATATTGAAATCGAAATTATCATTGTAGACGACTTTTCCAAAGATTCTTCAGTTAAAATAGCTGAAAAACTTTGCAAAAATTATAATAATATTAAACTAATTTGCCACAACAAAAATAAAGGCAAAGGCGCCGCCCTAAAAACAGGTTTTCTACACTCAAATGGTGAATATATTGCAATTCAAGATGCTGATGAAGAATATAGCCCAAGTGATTATATAAAACTTATGGAAAAATTAATCATCAACGATTTAGATGTATGTTATGGCTCAAGATATTTAAACTTAAAGACAAATTATCGTTTCTCGTATTTTCACATATTTATAAATAAATTTTTAACTTTTTTGACAAATATTTTTACCGGACTAAATTTAACAGACATGGAAACATGTTATAAACTTTTTAAATCAAATGTTATTAATAAAATAGCACCAAAATTAAAGGAAAATCGATTTGGTTTTGAACCTGAAATTACAATATATATAGCAAAAGAAAAATTCAAAATTCAAGAATGCCCTATTAACTACAGCCCAAGAAGCTACAAAGACGGAAAAAAAATAAAACCCAAAGACGGGCTAAGGGCAATTTATTGCATATTTTACTATGGTATCTTATCTAAAATTAAAAAAAATTCCTAAACTTAGTTTGAAATTATTTTTGTGTGGAATATAAAAAATAAGAAAGATTTAGTTTAAAGGAAAGAGAAAAAAGATGGATGCTTCTATTAACCTAAATTCGCAAAATTTACAGAAAAAAGAAGATATGCCAAAAGCTGAAACAGCAGGAACAATAGCCCAAGCTAAACCACAACCGCTATTTACTCAAAGCACAGAAACAGCAGGAACAATCGCAAGCACATCAACAACATCAAACTCTGCTCCAACATCAGGTAGCAATGGTGGTGGATCTTTCAGCACAATGGCATAAAAATATATTATCAACAAAAAGTAGAGTATTGAATTAATACGCTACTCTACTTTTGTCTATTAATTTTCCTTTTTAAATCTTTGATAATATCAAAGGAAAAGGAGAAATAATATGAACACACTTATGAGTATTTTTAAATGGACATGTTATTCGCTGGTATTAATTGGGGCACTTAACTGGGGCTTAATCGGCGCATTCAACTTCGACCTTGTAGGCTTCTTTTTTGGTGATATGACAGCTATTGCAAGAATTATCTACACTCTTGTCGGACTTTCTGCTGTCGGCTATTTTGTATTCTCAATTAGAGAAGAAGGCGAATGTTCACACTATAATTGCTAAAATATAAGGGCGAAGTTAATTCTTCGCCCTTTTTGTATAATAAACTTCAATTATTAACTTTTGTAACATTAATATATAAAAAATATCAATTTTTTATATAAGAATTTTTTTATTAAAGAGTAAGTATTGCACACACAAAAAGGAGAGAAAATTATGTTTATGAACGCAGTAGAATTTGGTTCACAAGTAGCACAATCACAAGGCGCAACAAAAGTTATCGAAATGGGAGCTGAAAAAGGCGAAGAACTAGGCAAAGCACTATTTGGTGATACAAACGAAACAGAAAATGAAGATAAAAGCTTAGGTGAAAAAGTTTTAGATTTCTTTACTGAAAATTCAATAGCCTATAAAACAGCAGAAATAATTGGTTCAGTAAAAGAAGATGCTTTGCCAGCATTAACAGCAACAGCAAACGAAACAGAAAATGAAGATAAAAGCTTAGGTGAAAAAGTTTTTGATTTTCTTACAAGTGGCGTTGCGTTTAAAATTGGTGAAAAATTAGCAGAAAATATAACAAAATAAATAGTTTATCATACAAGAAATATTTATTGTAAAACAATAAGAGGGTAAAGTTTTCTTTACCCTCTTATTTTTGTATAAACTGAAAATTATTATTCAATAATTTTATCTACAACGCCGGCACCAACTGTTCTACCGCCTTCACGGATAGCGAATTTCATACCTTGTTCGATTGCAACAGGGTTGATTAATTCAACTT
>CALURR010000090.1 GCA_944323195.1 Candidatus Gastranaerophilales bacterium | reverse complement strand
TTTCTGAAACAATAACGTTTGCTGCAGCACCAATTATTGTCATGTTGCCGCCTAAACAAGCACCAAGAGCTAACGACCACCATAATGGATGAGCATAAACATGACCCATAGTTTGTTCAATTGCTGCAATCATAGGTGCCATTGTAGCAGTGTATGGAATATTATCGATAATACCTGATAAAATACCTGAAGCCCATAAAATAATCATTGATGTAGCTGTTTGAGAGCCTTGTGTTACTTCAAGCAGCCATTTTGCCATTAAGGCAATACCGCCTGAGGCTTCTAAGCCACCGATAATAATAAATAATCCAACGAAGAAGAAGATTGTATTCCATTCAACTTCAACTAAAACTTCGGCAGGTTTTTCAAAGATTAACAACACAGAAGCACCAATCATTGCAATTAAGAATGTTGGAATGTGTGTTAAATCATGTGAAATGAAACCTAAAATAACAAGTAATAATACAACACCTGCTCTAATAGCCAGGTTCATATCTGTAATAGAATTTGAATTATCAATTTTGGATACAAGTTCCATTTTTTCAGGTGAAGATTTTAAATCTTTTCTGTAGATAAGAATTAGCATTGCAATAACAACAATCATAATTACAGCAACAATGCCTGTTAATTCTCTAACAAAATCCATAAAACTAAAACCTGCAGCAGAACCTATAATAATGTTTGGAGGATCGCCGATAAGAGTAGCAGTTCCGCCAATATTTGAACAGAAAACTTCTGTTATTAAAAATGGAATTGGGTTAATATCTAATAATTTGCAAGCTGCAAAAGTAATAGGTAATACTAAGATAACAGTTGTAACGTTATCTAAAAATGCTGAAGCAACACCTGTGAAAACAGCTAATGCTGCAAGCACAAGTTTTGGTTTACCTTTTGTCTTTTTCAAAATTTCATTTGCAAGCCAAGTAAACATGCCTGATTTTGAGGCAATATGCACAATAATCATCATTGATACAAGTAAGAATATTACATTAAAATCAATAAATGATACAAAGTATTGTGCTAGATTGTCATGAGTTTTTTCAGTTGCTAATAATCCTAAAAATAAGGTTAATGAACCGCCTAATAGCGCAATTACAACTTTAGGGATTTTTTCCCAAGCGATAAAAATATAAGCTATTAATAAAATTACAGCGGATACAACTATTGCATTATTTGCAACTAATTGATGTAAATGTTCCATTTGTTTCCCCTATAATAAACTAGAATATGTTAATTTTATATTAAAAACACTTTAAGTAAAGTAACAAATACTATGCTTTATGTTAAGATTAAAAAAGTAAATTATGTAGGTTTAAAATGGGTAATGAAATATTAAAAATTGCACTGCCAAATAAAGGCAGATTATCGCAAAAGATTTATGAACTTTTAAATCAAGCAGGCTTAAATTTGGATTTAAAAGATGAAAGATGTTTAAAATTAGACACAAAAGACAAGAAATTTCAGCTTATTTTTGTAAGAGCAGCCGATATTCCAAATTTTCTTGATTCAAAAGTAGCTGATATTGGTTTTACAGGAAAAGACATTATTGTTGAAAAAGAAATTGATTTAGATATAGTTAAAGAGTTTTCTTTTGGTAAATGCGATATGGTTGTTGCTTTGCCTGAAGAATTAAATATAAATGATATTTCGCAATTGCCTAACAATATAAGAGTTGCAACATCTTTTCCTAACATTGCAAAAAGATATTTTGAAAAATTAGGTAAAAATGCAAAAATTTCTGAGATTATGGGTGCAGTTGAAATAACCCCATCATTAGGTTTTTGCGATGTAGTTATTGACATAACTTCAACAGGAACAACCCTAAAATCAAACAGGCTAAAAATTATAGATAAAATTTTATCTTCCAGTATGGTTTTATGTGCCAGAAAAGATTTGGAACCTGAAAAGCAAATAAAACTTCGTTCTTTAATTAGAGCAATTGATTCAGTTATTGACGCTAAAGCCAAAAAATATCTTATGGTTCATATTCCAAAAGATAAGTTGGAGGAAGTTAAGACTTTTCTTCCCGGACTTTCCTCTCCAACTGTTATTCCTTTACATGAAAACAATGATAAAGTTGTAATCCATGTTGTAGTTGATGAGGATAAGGTTTTTGATGCTATAGATAACTTAAAGCAAATTGGCGGCGAAGGTATTTTGATTTTAAGTGTTGATCAAATGGTGAGATAATATGAAAAATTATTTAGAAGAGTTGGTAAATACGGTTAAAATTTTACGCTCCCCTGAGGGTTGTCAATGGGATAGAGAGCAAACCCATCATTCCATCAGGCAGAATATGCTTGAAGAAGCCTATGAAGCAGTTGAAGCAATTGATGAGAATAATGTTAATCATTTAAAAGAAGAATTGGGTGATGTATTATTGCAAGTTGTATTGCATTCTCAAATTGCTGATGATAATAATGAATTCGACATTCAAGATGTGGCAAAAATGTTAAATGATAAATTAATTCATAGACACCCGCATGTTTTTGGTGAGAGTAAAACAACTGACACTAAAAAAATTCTTGAAAATTGGGAGAAATTAAAACAAGAAGAAAAAAAAGAAAGAAAAAGGACCCTTGACGGTATTCCGAGTTATCTGCCTTCATTATTAAAAGCTATGAAAATTTCAAAAAAGGCAGTGAGAGCAGGGTTTGAATGGCAAAATTATCAACAATTGGTGGATTGTTTTAATTCTGAAATTGAAGAGTTTAAAAATGCCAAAACTCAAGAAGAAAAATTAGATGAATTTGGAGATATTTTATTTTCTCTTGTAAATATAGCCAGATGGAATAAAATAGACCCAGAAGAAGCATTGGCAAGAGCTAATTATAAATTTATAAAAAGGTTTAATAAACTTGAAGAGTTGGTTAATAAACCTTTAGGTGAATTAACTTTTGATGAATATAATGACCTTTGGCAAAAAGCAAAAGAAGAAACAAAATAAGAGGATAAAATGGAAAAATTAAAAAATTTTTATAATGAACATAGAGAGCTATGCTATTTATTGTTTTTAGCATGGTGTTGCATATTGTTTATATTTTCAAATATTGGAATATACCCTTTAATTGATATTGATGAAACAAGATATGTAAATATGAGTAGATATATGTATCTTACAAAAGAATATCTTACTCCTATTTTAAACTTTGAACCTTTTTTAGAAAAACCGCCATTATATTTTTGGCTTAATGTTATTTCTTTTAAACTTTTTGGCTATAAAAGTATATTTGCAGCAAGATTTATGACAGGGGCTGTGGGTAGCTTTATAGTATTTTATACTTACTTTTTTGCAAAAACCATATTAAAAAGTAGATTGTATGGCTTTTTGTCTGCTAATGTGCTTTTGGCAAGCGCTTGGTTTTTGGTTTTTACCCATGTTGCTATTTTGGATTTAAATTTTATGGCATTTTCTGCTGCTGCAATATATAGCGCAGTTTTACCTTTGTTTATAGAAAAAGAAGAAAATAAAAAATATTGTTGGTATTTTGGTTATTTATTTATGGCTTTATCTGTTTTAGCTAAAGGCTTTATAGGTCTAGCTGTGCCTTGTATGGCAGTATTTTTTACTTATTTATTTTTAAGAAAAATAAAAGAAATTTTTAAGCCTTTATATATCCTGCCGGGTTTAATTATTTTGCTTTTGGTGGCATTACCTTGGCATATATTAATTTATCAAGCATATAGCCAAGAATGGGTAAATATGTATATTTTGAAGCATCATTTTGCAAGGCTTTTAAATTCTGAAGGTTTGGGAAGAAAACAACCATTTTTGTTTTATGTGCCAATATTATTGGTTGGGTTAATTCCTTGGACATTTAATTTTGTTGTAATTTTGATTAGAGATATTAAAAGATTAATTAGGAAAGTTAGATTTACAAAATCACTGGGTGCTTTTTTTGTTATTGAAAATGACGAAAAGAAAGCAATGGCTTTTTGTTATATTTATGCGGTTTGTGTGTTCTTATTCTTTTCAAGCGCAAGTACAAAATTGCCGCCATATATTTTAACAATGTTTCCAGCCTTAGCTTTGATTGTTGGACATTTATGGTATAAAGCAATTAAAGAAGATGAATTAACTAAACAATTAAGACTTTCTAATTATATTAATGCAATAATGTTTTTGGTTGTATCTTTTTTAGGGTTGGTCTTTGCATTTGTATATAAACCAATTTTACCTGAAAATGTTGAATTTTATGTTACTGATGCAACAATTTTTGCCGGACCATTGTTGTTAGTTATTTTCTTGATTTCCTTGAGGGTTATAATTTTAATCAGAAAAGGAAGTTTGTTTAGAGTTTTCTTGTGGCATTTGGCATTAATGCTTTGTACTGTATATGTAACTTGTGATTTTGGAATACCTTATTATACAAGTTTTGCGCAAGATGAATTAGAGCAATATGCAAAATTCATTAATGAACAAAAAAATTCTAAAATTGTGACTTATGGTTTTAGTGCTAAATATTCAATTTTAAACCCAAAGAAAAAAATTAAATATATAGTTACAAATAATAAAGATAACTTTGATGAAATGGTTCAATATATAAAGAAAAATGACAAAAATAATGTTTATATCTTAACAAGAGTAAAAATTAATGATTTAGAAAATAAAAAAGAATTTAAAAAGATAAAAGAAGGAAAAGTCTATAGGATATATATTGACACACTTCACTAAAATATAGACAACAATAATTGTTATGTTATTATAAAATCAATAGAGATGTGTCCGAGTGGTTTAAGGTGCAGTCCTGGAACGACTGTGCGGGGGCGACTCCGCCAAGGGTTCGAATCCCTTCATCTCTGAATTTTAAAAAAGCCCTCAAATATAGAGGGCTTTTGATTTATGCAAATCTTTGTAATTTTGTGCCACATTGGCATTTATACATTCCTTCAAGTTCGTTTTCATTTTTGTATGTTGTTGTTACCTGAAAAGTTCCATCTGGTGCTTGGCTTAATTTGGAATTTGAGTTATCTATTGCAATTGTTTTCCCGTTCGATAGCTGATATACCATATGTTGGGTGGCTTGATTTGGGTGTATTGAGTTTGCACAATTCATTGTTCCAATTGCTTGCATTTGCTTCTCCTTTTTTGTATGTATACTATTATAAAAACATTTATTTGTGTTTTTTTGTTATGTAAATTGGTTGTGGTTAATAATTTGTAATAAAGCAAAAAAAATATATTAGGTGTTTTGTATTTTTGCATACAGTAGCTGGAATTTAAAATGAATATATCAAAAGTACAACCAAATTGTTTTCAGCCTTCATTTAGAGCAAAAAAACAAACAATTAAAGATGCAGATAAAATTTTAAGAACTTCAAAAGAAACTTTTCCTTTTGTAAGTTCGTCTTATATTCGCTCTTTCTATCTTAGTGCAAAACCGCAATCAAAAAATTACGAAAAAGCAATAAAAAAAGCAAATAAAATATTTGCTGTTATTAATAAAACAAGAATAAGGGCGAATTTTTTAAGTCTTTTTTCACAAAATGAAATGAAAAGCACGATTTATGAACCATCTGTTGCTGCAATTAATTCGTCTTTATATTCTAAAACAGGTAATTGCTTAGAACAGGCTCGTGCTGCTTTGGGTGTATTGGCTGCAAATAGTTACTATAATTCAAATTGTGCAAATTTAATGCTTGATGTAATACTTATTGATAAAATTACTCATAAAGTTGTGCATAGACAAGATGTGTATTTAGATCATACAATGGTTTTAACTGATATGAATAAAGAAGATGGTTTAAACATTGTGCTTGATCCATGGCTTGGTTTTGCAGATTCAATTGAAAATGCTATAGGCAGATATAAAAGCATGGTACATGGTAAAAGGTATATTCGTGCTATCGAAAGTGTAAAACAAAATTACGTCAATTCGCAAGGTTCTTATAAAGATAAGGATAGATATGCTGCAATTGGTAAAATTAAAATAGTACCTGAAGAATATAACAAGGATGAAGTTGTTAAACTGGGAAAATATGTCGCAAATTCATTCCCTGAGGTTGTAATAAGGTAAAGAATTTTGATTATTTGTAATGTTTTTTAACAAATGATTAAGTTTTTAAAAAAAATGCCGTTATTTTATAGGTAAGGAAATAAGTGTGTGTACTATGGAAAATATTTCGCAAATAAAGGCAGGTTTTAAGGAATATTTGATTGATAAATATGGGGATGACAGTTCTTCAAATATATCTTCATATGACTATGAATCAAGTGTTTTTATGTATAGTTCCGATTTTAAACAATACCTTGTTGATAATGGGTATGCTGATACTTCCATATTCAATCAAAATATCAAAGATATTGAAGAACAGTTAATGTCAGGTGAAATAAGCGCATTTGATACTGAAAACATTAATAATACTGAAAATGTGTCCAATGTAACATTGAACACCAATGAAGAGCAAGTTGCAAACAGCGAAACAAGCAGTGTTATTGATGGAATAGCAGGTTTTGTAGATTCTGTTGGTGAAGTTGTGCAAAAAGGTATTGGAGCGCTTCAAACATTTTTTGGCGGTATTATGAATGCTTTTAATAATTCTGAAATGCAAGCACAAGAAACAATGCCTGTAGATGATATGCTAAATTCAATTTATACCAGTGAAGAAGCAATGAGTTATCTTGATGTTGATAAAGACGGCGAGATTGGTGATTTAGAAAAAGAAATGTTTGAAAGTTATGTTCAAGGTGACAAGGAAGAATTATCGATTGAAGATTTAAAAGTTGCTTTTGAAAATATGAAAAATGGCACATATGAATATAACGTTGAATTGCCAAAAAATGCTGTATCTGTCAATGATATATCTGAAACTACAGCGGCTCAAAGTAGTTCAAATGAAGAAAAAGTTTCCGCAAGACAAACATCTGACCCTGCTCAAAATTTAACTTCAACAGGAAGAAGTTATAGTGCAGGCGGAAGTTCATTAAAAACAGCGCCTGATATATCTCCGACTGATATTAATCAAATGAATTTAGAACAATTAAAAACAGAGCAGTCAAAAAGACAATCAAACGTTGATTTAAAAAAAGAAAACGTAGATACAATTCTTTCTGATATTGATGAAATCGAAAATGGTAAATATCTTGAGGCAAAAGAGGCATATAATAATGCAATTGAAAATGATGAAAATATAAGTGAAGAACTAGATGAAAAAAGAACAAATAATCTTAGTGAAATTGAACAAGTAAATGGCGAAATAGATTCTCTAAATTCTCAAATATCGCAAACAGAAATTTCTCTAAATTCTGCAAATAACAAACTGGACTCTGATAAGAAATCTTTATCAGCTCTAAAAAGCTCTCTAGCTTCATATGAGGGAGTATCTTCTGAGGATTCAGAAAAGCAGGCTGAAATTGAACAAGCAAAAAAACAGCTTCAAGCTCAAATAAATGAACTTGAAAATACAACAATTCCTGCTGATGAAAAAGAGTGTGAAAGACTGGATAAATTATTAAACGGCTCAGATGAATCTCAGGGTTTAAAAGCTCAACTGGAAGCAAAACAAGAAGAGCTTACTATGCTTCAAGAGCAAAAAGAACAAATAGAAAAAGAAATAGAAGAAGCTTGCAAGGATAATCCTAATAGTCCAACTATGGCTGCGCTTGAAGAATTTAAGTCTGTTGAAGAAGAGTTGGCTCAATTAAGAGAAAAATTGCCGCAAGCCCAGCAAGATTTAACAACTGCGTTAAATGAATTGGAAGAAGTAAATAAATTAATAAATACAAAACAAGCAAATGAAACTGAAAATCAAAATGAATATTATAATGGCAGTTTGCCTGATGAGCTCGTAGAGCAATTAGACGCAAAATTGGGTGATGGATTTTGCGCAAAATTAGAAGAAGTTGCAAAAAACATAAATTGCAATCCAACAGATTTGATTGGTATGATGCAAAGTGAATCAGGAATTAATCCCTGTGCATATAATAATAACGGCGGTGCTACAGGTTTAATTCAATTTATGCCTTCAACGGCAAGGTCATTGGGTACAACAACATCTGAATTACTTAATATGAGTGCAATTGAGCAATTGGATTATGTTGAACAATATTTTTCAAACTGGACGGGTGGTTCAGGTGAAAAATTAACCGGCGGTGATTTATATACATTGTGTTTCTTGCCTGCTTACTTAGATAGGGATGTTTTATGTTCATCATCTGATAGTTCAACTTCATCATATTATAGAGCAAATTCAGCTTTAGATGCTGATAACGATGGCAAAATTACAAAAGAAGAACTTGACCTCAGAGTTGAAAATAAATACCAAGAAGTTTTAGATAAATATGGAATTTCTGAATAACATATAAAGACGGTGCAAATTGATGTTACATGTTATGCTGATTGCATTAAATAGACTTAAAGCCAGAATAGACGATTTTTTAATATCTATGGTGAATAATATAATAAAAAAGCACTCTATATATAGAGTGCTTTTTAGTAAATTCAATTAGCTATACAGTATGAGCATTGTATTGTTCTTTTATAACTTCAAATTTTTCTTCTTGAGTTTTTGC
>CALURR010000089.1 GCA_944323195.1 Candidatus Gastranaerophilales bacterium | reverse complement strand
AAATAATAATCACATTTGACGATAAAGAATATTCAGAAGAAGAAACTGCAATTCTTTATTAACAATTTTTTGAGAGTTTAGCAAAAATCAAAGGAGTAAAAATTCCGGAATATGCCGGAAAGGCTTTTGCCAAAGCACTTAGAACCAAAGAAAAAATATCTAAAGAGACTCGAATCTCTGAAAGCCCAGATGATTAAAGGCTTTAGCCTGTTTTTAAAAATTTTGGTTTTTATTCTTTTTTTGCCGCCAATACTGTAAACATGCATAAAAGAGCCTTTTCGGCTCTCTTTTAGAAAAAATGGGCCCGGAGAGACTCGAACTCTCACACCGAAGGCGCTAGATCCTAAATCTAGTGCGTCTACCAATTTCGCCACAGGCCCATTAGGTTCTATTCAATTTTCAATCCGCAATCAAAACCAAATTCGACTGCAAATAAATAATACACTGGACAAACTCATTAGTCAAGTAAAAAAGAGTATTTAAAATACTCTTTTTTAATCCTTACACCAATATTTATCTAGCCATTTTGTAGGTTTTACATATCTGAAACCACCTTTTCCCATAAAACCGTTGTATGCTTGCTCAGGATTTGGGCGGCCATGGAAAATTAAAATCTTAGCTTGAAGAGGGTCTTTTGGCTCTAAAAAGAAATTTAAAGGAAAAGGCCATAAACAATTTCTTTTAAAGCTAACGCACCAACTTTTATCCCAATATTTTAAAATACCTTTATCATTCATTTGATGAGATAAAAAGGCTTGTTCATTTTTATAGCGTTTTCTAATATCCTTACCTTCTTTATAAAAATTTTCAATAATATCTTTATGCTGTTTTACATTGAATTTAAATACAGATGAATTGCCTATAATATCATCAGGAAAATCCCAATCTTTTATAATGTAAAATTCTCCTTCTTTTCCAAAAAAGCAATCAATATTATCTCTAATTACTATATCTAAATCTAAAAATAAAGCTTCACCTTCTAGGTCAGCAAGTTTATCAGTAAATAAACCCAATTTTTTCCATGCTTTTTCGGGTAATCCGTCATCATTAAGCTCAGGCAATGGTCTTATTTCAACGCCATCAACAATTCCAGCAGGTTTATCCGTAAAACATACAAACCTATGAGGAAGCGTTAAATTTCTTTCAACCATTTTATAAAGACGATTTACATAATCCGCACCAAATTTATCTCCCCATTTGATACAAATTACATTTCTTTTCATTTTATCCATAAGATTACTCCTTATTTATTATTTTGGCGCATAGTTGGAAAAGCAATTACATCTCTAATAGATGGAGAATTAGTCAATAACATAACCAATCTATCTATACCCATACCCATACCGCCTGTTGGAGGCATGCCGTATTCAAGAGCAGTAATAAAGTCTTCATCAATTTCCATTGCTTCTTCATCGCCATTAGCTTTTGCAATTGCTTGAGCTTCAAATCTTTGACGTTGATCAATCGGGTCAGATAATTCTGAAAACGCATTTGCAATTTCCCATCCGTTTACCCTTGTTTCAAAACGCTCTGTCAAACGTTCATTATCTCTATGAACTTTGGCTAATGGAGAAATTTCTCTTGGATAATCAATAATATGACAAGGTTGTATTAAATCAGGTTCAACTTTTTCTTCAAATACAGCTTCAACTATTTGACCCCAGTTCAAGTTTTCATCAACATGAACACCAATACTTAAAGCCAAATCCCTTGCTTCTTGGGCAGTATACACACTCAAGAAATCAATTCCTGTAACATCTTTAATAGAGCCAAGCATTGTTTTTCTATCCCAAGGTGGAGTTAAATCTATCTCATGTTCACCATATTGAATTTTAGTCGTACCTAATACTTCTTGAGCAACATAAGCCACCATGTTTTCAGTTAAAGTCATCATATCATTATAATCAGCGTATGCCTGATATAGTTCAATCATAGTAAATTCAGGATTATGACGAGTATCTATACCTTCATTTCTAAAACATTTGCCAATTTCAAATACGCGCTCTGAAACGCCACCAACAATCAATCTTTTTAAGAATAATTCAAGAGCAATTCTTAATGTTAAATCCATTTCAAGAGCATTGTGATGAGTGAAAAATGGTCTGGCACTAGCACCTGAAGCTGTAGTTTGAAGAGTTGGCGTTTCAACTTCCATAAAACCATCTTTTGCTAAAAACTCTCTAATTTTTTGTATGATTAAACTTCTTTTTCTGAAAGTTTCTCTAACTTCAGGGTTAACAATCATATCAAGATACCTTTGACGATACCTTATTTCAACATCTGATAACCCGTGGAATTTTTCAGGCAGAGGAAGAAGTGATTTTGATAATAATTTTAAATCAGTTGTCTTAATGGACAACTCTCCTCTTGGAGTTCTTCTTATTGTGCCTGTAAAACCAACAATATCACCAACATCAACAAGTTTTAAAAGCTTCATTTTTTCTTCAGGAAGATTTTGCTTATGAGAAAAAATTTGAATTTTACCTGTTGAATCAGCCAAATCTATAAACATGCCTGTATTTCTAATTGCCATAACACGCCCTGCAACAGAATAAACATCTTCAGTTTCAACGCCTGCTTCTAAGTCTTTATATTTTTCTTGCAAGGTTTTAGCATTGGCTGTTTTATCAAATGTATAAGGATACGGATTAACACCCATATCAATTAAATCTGTCAACTTTTGTATTCTGCCTTCTCTAATGCTTTGAGCAGAGCTTGTATTAGATTCCATTTATTTCTCCTTTTAATTAATTTCTAAAATGTATAATTTGGGATTTTAAATTCACGTTTATCTTCATCTTTTGAAGTATATTTTGAATAAACGGCAAATGAAGCATCTTTGCATTCTTCGACATATTTTTCATCTATATATTTTTTATAAACTTCATTTAATTCACCGGAATAATTTCCTAAATTATCAGCATATTTAATCAATAATTGCTTATCTGAGCCACCTGCATACGCCTTTGTTTTAGCATCTGTACCTGATGGTCTTATCTCAACAAATTTATCTTCAAAATCTAAATATGTTCCATCGCCAACAAATAAAACATCGATTAAATTTGAAAAATCAAGCTCAGGGAAAGTTTTAGATAAAATCTCCTTAATTTCAGTTAAGCCAACTTTGTTTTCCAATTTTGCCATAGCAAGAGCCAAATAGAAAATATCATTTTTAGTTCTTTTTGCTTCACCAAGCACTTTTGCTTCTTTTAATTTATCAATATCAGGTTCTGATTCGTTATAATACGCAATATCAACCCTAACATCATATCTTGAGATAATATTATTCTCATCATAAATCTTTTGAAGATGTTCAGCCAAAGTTGTATCAATTGAAGAAATCAAAGCACTTGCAACAATAATTGCCTCGGTTGCTGATTTTTCTCTCATAGCTAGCGCAACTCTTCCGCTTAGCGATTTAATAGGTTCAATTGCACCTATAATCATACCGCCAGATTCTTCGCCACCAAAAATCATTCTTGGGTTATTACCAAGCTCAACTTTTTTATTAAATACATCATATATTGTAATGTTATCAACATTTTTTTCATATTGAGCTTCGATTTTCTTTACAGCAGAAGCAATCTCTTTAAAGCCTACAGGAGTATTTATAATTTTAATTCCTTTTGATTTAGCCCATTCATCCCATGCTTTAGAGCTTGCTGTGGTTTTAACCATGAAATATTCGCTGTTTGAATTTTTATCTAAAGATTTATACCAATAATCCATAATCATCAAGAATGATTGATTAGCTGAAAATACACATAAAATTCTATTTTCATCTAATTTTACATAATCAATTCCTGCTTTTTTAACTTCATCAATTTTATCAATAGATACAATTTGAACGATATTTAATCTGTCATGATCAGGATCTGTTATCAACACAACAGTATTCAAAGGATAATTTTTTAATTTTTCACCATAATTTAGAGATTTAACTACAGGAAAATATTCGCCGCCTTTTTCATCTTTGGCTAAAACTGTAACATCCAATGACCAATCATAAAAAACTTCTTTTCCTGTTTTATCTTTTTTAATATCTTTTCCAATACCATGGAAAAATGGGTCTTCTTCTTTGTTAAACCAAACAAAATTATTTGCAATTTCAAGGTTTTCTAAAATTTTAGATAATGTATTATATGCACATCCGCCAACAGAATCAATCACAATCTTATTTTTGAAATTTTTGATTGTATTAATATTTTTTTCGTTAGCAACGCCGTTTTTTAAATATTCGCAATATAAATCTATGCCGTTATTTAATTTTTCCATAGTTTCTTCATCGATTAAACTATCATTCGCTGAAGAAAATTCAATTTCATAATAACCTTTTTTGTCAACCTCATCTAAGATTTGTTCAATCTTATTAACAAATTCCATACTTTCATCAGGTAAATATTGAGAACCTTGATTATTTAAATTTTTTGTAGCATTTTTAACTGAAATTCCATGAGAACTTGTAATATATTCGGCTCCAACTAAATCTAATTTAAAAGCCAAAAACGAAGCAAGCCAAATCGGAATAGTTTGACGTCTAACAGGTGTTAATGTTCTAATATTAAGCGCAGCTTGTATTCTGGCTATAATTTCAAGATATGTTTTAGAATTATATCTAACTTCACACCCAACCAATTTAACATGTTCATCATTTGGATATTTTTCTTTTAAAACCAAAGCCTTAGCCAAAGTTGCAAGCGTCATTCCTATTGTATTAATCGGAAAACGAGTGTCATGAGGATAAATAATATTTTGAGGCCCCCTAATGCCTGCAGTAGAAACCAAAGCTTCCTTTTTATATCCGGCAAACCAAGTTTTTAAATTCAACTTTTCAACATATTCTTTGGTTAATCTAAAAGTAAATTTATCTTTATTATTATAATCAAATATTTTATCTTCTTTAACAAACTGAGGCGTGTTATTTTCAACGCTCTCCATTAACATTTTTTCTAAATTCATATATTTCTACTCTCTCTCAAAATTCCACGTACACATATATTAACACAAATATAATTATTTATCTTTTTTTGTATTTTCCACAGAAACACCAACTTTTTGAGTTAGAGACTTTTTACCGGTCAATTTCTTGAATGTTCTGCTCCACCAGCCCATAAGACCTTTTTTGTCCATTTGTTTCTTTTCGTAATCAATAACATCTTGTTTTGATTTCATTTTGCGGAATGGTTGACATATTGATTTTCTAACAAAGAATTCATTTGTAGTTTCAGTTGCGGCTGCAATCAAAGTAGCTTCTGCCAAGCTTCTGTTTAGAGGGAATTTAAATACAGAATTAAATACATTCATCAAAGTTCCATTTATAACAAAGTTAGAAACTTTATGGGCAAGTCTTTCATTTCTTTCTTCTTTTGCAGCTTCCACATCCCTTCCTTCTGATTCAATCAAAACCTTATTTGTATAATCATTAACGAAGAAATAAGTTGAAATTGCAGTTACCATTGTACGAGAAAGATTTGCCAATTCGCCGGTTTCTGCTGATGATTCAAATGTTCTTGTGTTTTTCTTGATATAATCAAGTTTTTTTGCGTCACTCCAGCCTTTTTTAGAAACAAGCTCATTCAAAGCTACTAATTCATCTTTAATGTCATAACAAGAAAACTTTTTACGATAAGCGTCTAAAGCATCAAATGCCATTTCAGATTCTTTAAAAACAGTTTTCTTAAGAGCTAATTCACACAACATGCCAGGAGCACTTAATATTTGATAAACCGTTTTAAATACCTTTGTAAAACCATTATATAGCCCAGGTAGCGCCGGAACATCTTTCTTGTATTCAATTATTACATCGGAGCCATTTTTTACAACGCCGGGGACTCTTGTTGAAATAGGTTCATCAGCATTTATAATCAATTTATCAATATTTTCTAAAAATTCATTTAAAATTGGTTTTATTTCATTTTTCTCATTTCTTTTTGCCAATTCACTGACCTTATCTTTTAGTTCAGCAGCACTAAAAGAAACTTTATATTTCAAAAATTTATTTTTTAAATTCAAGCTTGGCGGCAAAGATTTGCGTCTTTTTTTCAATTCGGAAGCTATGTCAGACAATTCCTTTTCGACCTGTTCCGGATACACGCCATTACCACTTAAATATTCAACTATTGCTTTTTTTATGCCAGGTTTTTCATATAGCTTCTTTTTGGCTGACATAATATAAAACTTACCCTTTAGGGCTTTATTTGCAATATAAAATCCGCTGCATGCAATTGTTGCAAGCCCTAAAACTTGTGATAAATTTATTTTACTTTTCTTTTTAGCCTTTGTTTTAGGTACTGCCTCATTAGCGGCAGATTTCATAAGACTATTCATAGGGGCAAAAGAACCGTCCTTAGAAGCAAACTGAATAAACAAATTCTTTTGATTATTATGTTCACCTTTAAATTGAACAGACTTTGTATTATTATCCGTATTTGAATTTGATGCGGAATTTTGTTTTACTTCACCATTTTGCTTTGCGTTCTGTGCTTTTCTTCGTTGAGCAATCTTTTTAGCTTGCTCAGGAGTAAGAGGATGTAATGGAGTTTTACTAAATATTCTTGAACCAACTTCAGAAATTAAAGAACTCATTGCAATTACTACTGCATTTATAATAATATTTCTCTTAACTATTCTATCTAGGGCACCCAAAGTCAAGAATGTCATTCCGGCACTCAACATCATTCTTGTCATTTCTTGCTTAAATCTAGAATGATGAGCTTTTTTAGCCTCATCTTTATCGTCCTTTTGAAGCATTGAAATGTTATAAAAATCGTTTGCAGAATACAAAGCACTAACAGTAGATGTTGCCATTCTATTTAGAGTTCTTTCATCTCTTGTTTTGTAGCCTTTATATAATTTACCAACATCATAAGCCACAAAATCTTTAAAATGCTCTGTGCATTCATCTAAATCATAACTTCTGGTAAATATAGCGATTTTATCTTTTTGGTCTGAAAAATTATCAAGATAATTTAACACCTTCTCGTTATTTGTCAAAGAAGTAAATCTATCTAAAATATCACGACAAAGCTTATAATTTGCAGACTTTTCAACACTTTGTAAGTGCTTAGTAACAATCGGTTCTTTTCCAAAAGCACCCAATACAGCATTTACAGCCCTTACCGGTAATTCAAGAACAGGAAAAGCTATTGTATTGAATAAATCAGTAAATAATGTATCATCCTTCAAAGAAATATTATTCGGAATTATCGGATTACCTGCTTTATCGTACGAAATCAATCCTGCTTTTTTTAAAACTTTCAAGAAAAATCCGTCACTTCCAAGGGTTTGATCAATATTTCGAATAACCTTTTCTACATTGGAATATGAAATTTCCCTTCTGACTTTATCTACAGTTCTTGAAAATTGATCAACTGCATCGCCTCTAAATGAAATATTATTGCCGTAATTTCTGCTTAATGGGGTTGAAGATCTATCCGCTTTCGTATTTTCAATTTTGCGGTTCTTATAAACAGAAATAGGTTGTTTATTTAACTTCAAATTCATTATTTAAATATAAAATAATACTACGATTATTTCCCCATAGTCATACACTACCATAACAAAACAAATGAATAAATTTTTTTGCCTGAAATTTTAAGTTTTTTATATTTTTGTTAATAATTTGTATTATTTCAAAAAATAAATTATCTTTTTATTATGGATAAGTTGGGTAAAATATTAATTGTAGACGATGAACAAATGGTCACAAAAACAGTTGTGATGCTCTTAGGTCTTGAGGGCTTCAGCAATGTTACGCCATTTAATAACCCAAAAGAAGCACTTGAGTATTTAAATAACAATGAAATTGACCTGATATTAAGTGATTTTATCATGCCGCAAATGAACGGAATAGATTTTTTAGAACAAGCTAAAAAAATCCAACCTGATATTGCAACAATTCTTTTAACGGGGTATGCCGACAAAGAAAACGCCATTAGAGCAATCAACGAAATAGGGATTTTCAAATACATCGAAAAACCTTGGGATAACAATAATCTAATCATTAATATCAAAAATGCCCTAACTCAAACAAGACTTAAAAAAGAACTGGATAAAAAAGTCAAAGAGCTGGAAGAATTAAACATAAAACTGGAAAATTACTCAAAAAATCTTGAACAAATTGTACAAGAACGAACTGTAGAACTTTCTCAAGCAAATTCAAAACTAAGCGCAATAATCACAAACTGCGCAGATGGAATTATCCTTTTTGATAACGATTTTAAAATAACAGATCTAAATACAGCTGCAATAGAACTTTTTGGACAAAAAAAAGAAGATTTAATTTCAAAAAATCTGTTTGAAATTGTTGTTAGCGAAAAAAAACAATTCAACAAAACCAACCTAAAACCACACGAAAATATCTTTTTAAGAAATTACTACCTTATTAATTACAAAAAAGATATAAAAATTCCGGTAGAAATAAGCATTGCAACGGTTAATAATGAAAAAACAAATTTCTATGTTGCAGTTATCAGGGATGTTACTTATCAAAAAGAAACGGAAAGATTAAGAGATGACTTCATTGCAACCCTTACTCATGACTTAAGAACTCCACTATTAGCAACAATTTCAGGCATGGATTTTGTTTTAGATAAATCCTTAGGAGATATAACAGAAAAACAACAAAATTTATTTCTGGCAATGAAAAAAAGCTCAGAAGATATGCTGGGTCTTGTTAATGCACTCCTTGAAGTGTATAGATATGAAGCAGGCAAAACCTATTTATATAAAACAAAATTTGATATTGTAAAGTTGGCAAATGAATGCAAAGACGAGCTAAAAATGCTTGCCCAAAAATCCAACATTATTTTTGAAATTAGCACAAATGATAGTGAAATTTTTGTTAATGCAGACAAAAATGAACTAAGAAGGGTTTTATCTAATCTTATGGGTAATGCCATCAAACACTCTCAAGCAGATGGCATTGTTATGGTTAATATTGTAAAAGAAAATAAAGATTTAAAAGTAGAAGTTATTGACAATGGAATCGGCTTATCCAAAGATGACTGCAATAAACTGTTTAACAGATTTTCGCAAGGAACAAACCAAAAACGCTCAAGCTCAACAGGTCTTGGTTTATATCTTTCAAGGCAAATAATTGAAGCCCATGGCGGAAAAATATACGTAGAATCAGAACTAAATAAAGGTTCAAAATTTACATTCGAACTAAAAAATTCAATAAATGATTGTAGGGTAATTTTATGACAGAAAAAAAAATAAATATATTGTTGGTAGAAGACCATGAATTCACAAGACTCGGTCTTGCAATGAAACTGGAAAACATGCCAAATTACAACCTTATTGCGCAAGCTACAGATGGACAAGAAGGTGTACTGATGGCACAAAAACACAATCCTGATGTTATTTTAATGGACATTGGGCTGCCAAAAATGGATGGCATAACTGCAACAAAAAAAATAAAAGAAGAATTAAAACTTGATTGCGCTGTTTTAATGTTCACATCAAGAGATGGAAAAGATGATATATTTGCCGCTTTCAAGGCAGGGGCGGATGGCTATATAATGAAAGGTTCAAGCTCAGAAAACTTATTTAACGCTATTGATGCTGTCGCAGTCCATGCTGCTTGGATTGATTCGCAAATTGCAAAAGTGGTCTTATCAAGCATACAAAACGAAAACGAAGTTCAAATTGAAGAAACAAAAAGCCAAAAAGAAGCAAATAAAAAATATGGGCTTACAAAAAAAGAGCTTGAAGTTCTATCTTTAATTGTTGACGGGCTATCAAACCAAGAAATCTCAGAAAAACTTGTTGTATCAATTTCAACAACAAAAGCCCATGTTCACAACATACTACAAAAATTATATCTTTCAGACAGAACAAAAGCTGCAATCGTTGCCCTTAAAGAAGGCTTAGTGTAAATGCGAAAAAACACCATATGTATAATCATTGCGTTTTACATAATTTTTAATACACCTTGTCTATCATTTGACCCTAAAAACCATTTTCCATTCAAGAAAAAACAACCTATTCAAAAACAAAAAATGGTTGAAACAAAACAAGAATGGGAAATTGAAGCAAAAAATGTACCTCTTTCAGAAAGAAATAATGAAACTATAGAAGAAGAAAAAAGCACAAAAAAATATTACCAACCCACTCCTCATTATGTTTTTGAAAAATACAATTATCCGCAAGGAAAAAGACAATTAAACATTGAAGATGTGAAAAAAAATTTATATTCATATCCATACATTGTATCTGACATAAACTGTCATTACGTTGCTTATCCAAGATACTACTTTTCGCCTGATATAAAACAAATTTCATCCAACTTTTATGTAGAAAAATTAGACACAACAAAAACTAAAACAAAAAGAATATTAGATTATGACCACAATCAACTTGAAAGAAAAGCAATTATTCAAGCAGGAACAAAAGAAACATACCCAAACTTATTCAACGGTTTAACATTAGTTGATTGGAGCGCAGACAGCAAAAAACTTTTAATAAAAGAACAAGTAGGTTCTACCCTTAATGGAATTTATAAAACATATCTATATATACATTTTTTGGGAAATGAAAACCAAGAAAGCTATACAATTAAACTTCTAGATTTAGATAACGCAATTAAAAATTATTATCTCGATTGGGAAAATTTACAACTGATAAAATACAGATATGATATTGAACCATTAGGATTTAGTGCCGATAATGATAATTTAATTATAGTTTTATCATATGTGTATGACAAAAATAATAAAAAAATATTCTTAGGAGCATGGAGCTATAATTGCTATACCCATGAAATTATTTTATTATCCAAAACAAACGCCATTTATGAAATAAGTGCAAATGGATTAATTCTTAGAAGAAGCTATGACTAGCCAAGTTGATAATTAATTTTAAATAATGTAACCCATAAAATTAATATATGAATTTTATAAGAATTATCCTTTTGGCACTTGCTATACTGTGTTTTAGCGGCTGTACCAATAACAAAGAAATAAAAAACATAAGCTATATTAAAATTCCTGACACCAACAATAGTGATTACTTGGAATTTTACGGCAATGTAAAATCACAAAAAATTGCAGATTTAAGTTTTGAAAGCGAAGGTAAAATAATTTTCATACCTTATATGAAAGGTGATTTTATCAAAAAAGGACAAGTAATCGCAAGGCTTGACGGAGAATTATATAAAATTCAAAGAAAAGAACAACTTGCACTATTAAACAGTGCAAAAATTAAAAAAGACCGTTCACAAATATATTTTAAAAGAATGGATATTTTACACAATTCCGGAGCAATTTCCGATAATGATTGGGAAGAAGCTTATTACAACTTTAAAAGCTACACACAGGAAGAAAAAGCCCAAGAAGAAAAACTCCAATATCTAAACAAGCAAATAAGCTATAACATCATAACAGCGCCTTATGATTGCTATATTGCAGAAAAATATAAAGACACAGGTGCTTACGCTTCTGTTGGAGATCCTATTGTAAGGGTTATTGCAACAGGAGATACCCAAATTGAAATAATGGTCGATTCAAATATAGTAAATAAACTAAAACTCAATGAAAAAGTAATTGCCAAATATAACAACAAAGACTATCTTGGCTCAATTAAACATATATCAACAACAAGCACTAATGACGGCGGTTATTTGGTCAAAATTTTACTCGATAAAAACTATCAAATCCTAAAAGACGGAATGACGCTTAGTGTATATATCCCCCAAAAAGAAAAATATAGAGCAAAAATACCATTAACCAGTATTGTTTTTGAAAATGACGAAAAATGGGTTTATAAAATTACCGACATTAAAGATAATATCGGAACAATCAAAAAAGAAAAAATAACAATAGGGGCAATCAACAACAACGAAGCGCAAATCACATCAGGATTAAATAAAAACGATATTATTATATCGAAAGATACAGATAGGATAAAACCAAATTCAAAAGTGAGATTGTAATGAAAAAATTTTTCATAATTTTTTCTTGTATTTTTGTTTTTTCTATTATTTACATAATAGGAAATTTTGAAAAAGGCAGAAATAATTATGAAATCAAAATACTTGCAAAAATGAGCAACCTAAGCGCGAAAGAAATTGATGCACAAATAGCTGAAGAAATAAAAGATAAAATTTCAAACCTCGAAATGGTTAAAGAAGTTTATATATTTTCTTATGATGGGTATTGCAGCGTATATTGCAAATTAAACCCAACAATAATCTTTAAACAAACAGCAATAGATTTAGTAAAAACAAGATTAACTCAAGCACTATATAATGTTGATAAAAGAATTAGTATATTTTTTGATGACAACAACACAATAAAATTTGATACATTTATTTTAATTAATACAACAAAAAGCTATAAAACACTTAAAAAACTTACAGATAGCGCTCATGACAAACTATTAGATTATAAGATAGCTTCAAAAATAATAAAAATCGGAGAACAAAAACCAACCGTTTTTATAAACTATAAAACTGACGACTTAAAAAGATATAATTTGACACTTAGCGATTTATCGGACTTAATCAACAACAATAATATTTATCAAAACTCAACAACTCAAACAACCCCTGTTTTTTCGTATCCAATATACAACAATGCAAGCATTAAAACCTTGGATGATATAAATAAAATAAGGATATATTACAAAAATAACCGCTTTTCTAATAATCTGGGTGATATATTTAATGTTATTGAAAAAACAACAACTCCTCCTGAAAGTTTGATATTTTACAACAACAGAAAAACTCAAATTCTCGCATTAGGAAAAAAAGAAGGACTTTTAGGTTTAATATATGATATAAAACTGTCTTTTTATTTAAAAGAATTAAAAAAACAAAATATAGACACAAAAATAATAAAAACAAACACTCTGGATGCAATTGATATTTATGGCGAAAAAACAAACAGTATCTATGAGACAGAAAAATTATACAAAAAAATCTCATCATATCACAATATAAAAAATATTATTTATCTGATTGGGATAAATAGCCCCAAAATCAATAATGATTCAGATTTTTTTGAACAAGAATTAAACAAAATAACAATTTTGTGCCCAAAATACGAAACAAGAAAAATAAAAACTATATTAAAAGAATTAAATATTGAATATGCTTCAAAAGATAAAAAGGAATATTGCGACAAAAATCTAGAAAGCCTATATTCAAAAGTTTTAACCTTGAAAAAAGAAAAAAATGTAATTAATTCAACCATAGACAAAAAATTATCATTTAACTATAAAATAGACGAAAAAGCACTGAATGCTTATAAAATTGACAAAAAAGAAATTATAAATTCACTCCAAGGCTACTACAAAGGATTAGAATGTTCTAATTTTTGGCAAGGAAGCAGCAATACAAAAATAATATTAAAAAATAACGACAATTTTGATGATATATTTGTATATTCCAAAGAATATAAAACACTTTTTAACATTAATAATTTTACAAAAAAAGAAACACAAGAAAATTTCTATAAAATATCAAGAAAAAATGCACAATACTGTGCAATTGTAAAATTCAAAAACCCTTCTTGAATTCATCAAGAAGGGTCTACTCCAAATCCGCCATTATCTCTCTCTATTTTATAAATCTATAAGATTAAACTCATTTTATTATCTTGCTATTCTGAAGTTAATCATTGCTTTGTGGTTAACTGCAATTAATTCCATTGAATTCCAAAATTCGTTTGGTTGAATAGTTGATTTAGTGTTGTCTAGGTTTACAGTTACTTTTGATGAATAAAGTTCTGCTAATTTTTTATCAAAATCTTCAGTAATTTGTAATC
>CALURR010000088.1 GCA_944323195.1 Candidatus Gastranaerophilales bacterium | reverse complement strand
AAAAAATGGATGACGCTGTTCAAGGCTTTAATATAGGTGATAGAGTAGTATGTGCTAATTCAGCGCCTTGCGGCGAGTGTTTTTATTGTAGACGAGGCGAATATGAACTATGCGAAAATCTGGATTTATTAAATGGCGCCTATGCGCAATATATTGCTGTTCCAAAAAGAATTGTTGAAAAAAATACTCTGATTATTCCAAAAAATCTGTCTTTTGCACAGGCAGCATTTGCTGAACCATTGTCTAATGTTGTTCATGGGATAGCAAAAACACCAATAAATAAAGGTGATGTTGTTGGGGTTATGGGCATAGGTCCTATCGGCTTAATGTTTGCAAAATTAGCAAAATTAAAAGGCGCAAAAGTTATCGCTATGGGTAGAAATCCTCTAAAATTAAAAATGGCACATGAGTTTGCGCAAGCTGATGTTGTGATTGATGTTAATAAATATCCTGATCCAACTGAAATAATTATGAATTATTCAAATGAGCACAGAGGGCTTGATGTTGCAATTGAGTGCGTTGGATTACCTTCTATGTGGGAAAAAATGTTTTCATTAGTTAGAAAAGGTGGTTATGTTCATTTCTTTGGCGGGTGTGCTTCAGGAACATCTGTTAATATCGACACAAAGCGCCTGCATTATGACGAAGTTAAAATAATTAGCTCATTTCACCATACGCCAAAATATTTTAGAGAAGCCCTTGATTTAATTGCAACAGGCAAGGTTGATGTTGAAAAATTAATAACTAAGCATATGGATATGAAATATGCTAAAAAAGCTATTGAAATGCATAGAGATGGCGAAGTAATAAAAATTTTACTTGAAAATTAGATGTATTCATCAAAAGCACTCTTTTTTTCAGGTATAAATTCGCTGTCTGCTATTTTTAGTGCTTCATTATATGCAGTAAGAATATCTTGTTCGGTTATATCTTTGTAGAAACGATTAATCTTTTGAATACCTATGAATCTTTTGTTTCCTTTAGTTTTTTTGACTTTGAGCCCTATGGTGTTGTCAATTCCTGTATCAAAAAATATTTCTACGGAGTCTTTGTTTTTATTGGTTCTTAGCTTTTCAAGAGAATTTTTAAAGATTAAAACTTCTCTTGGTGCAAGACAGTCTTCAGGGGTTCCGTAAAAAGTATCTATTACTTTGACTTTTGATTTAAAATTTATGGCGGCAATATTATTGATTTTCATTTTTTTTCCTTTCTTGTGTCAAAAAAATATTGACTTATAAACTTGAACTGGTATTATAATTTTATCAACTCAAGAATGGTTGTATATATTGACCGCTTTAATTTTTACATCGGTTAATAAATTGAATAGATTTAAATGTCGCGTTAGCTCCCCAGTGGAGCGAAGCGAAACGGATTAAGTAACGTAGAGCAGGCTCTACCAACTGAGTCCAAGTAAAATTGAATAGATTTAAATGCCGCGTTAGCTCAGTTGGTAGAGCAAGGGACTGAAAATCCCTGTGTCCTTGGTTCGATTCCGAGACGCGGCAAATTTTTTATCTTAATTTTAGGGTTTAATTATAGGGCAGGCGCCTCGGAGCAACCGCTTTGCTTTTGCCCTCTCAGAAAATGCTCAACGGTTCGCATTTTCTTCGGCAGAGTGAGACGCGGCAAATTTTTTGTTTTGATTTTAAGAAGCCATATTGTTGAATTTTTAAATTTTAAATCCCATTTTATGCTAAAATAGCCAATAAATATGGAGTTGTTTATGAAAAAAGTAAAAATTACCGTTTTAAAAACAATGTTTAATGAAGATTTAGCAAAGGAATATGGTGTGGAAAATTTAAAAACTTGTCCTTTTCATACTAAAGGGCAAGTTTTTTATGCTGATTATTCTCGACCTGATGGCTTCTGTGATGAGGCTTGGAAAGCAATATATCAGTATGTTTTTGCTTTAGCGCATGGTGCTTCAAAAGAAACTTTTTATTTTGGAGATTGGATAAAAATTCCCGGTGTTGCGATTTGCAGTTGCAATGACGGGTTAAGGCCTGTTATTTTCAAATTGGAAGCAACGGATGTTTTATCAAAAGCTCATAGTGAATAAATTTATAAAACAATCTTTTTTGCAAAGTCAATTGTTTCTCCATCATCAGGAATCAGTATATTATTGACTTTGTTTTCGATTTTAAATTTCTCTAAGTCCGCTCTGGTTACAGTTAGGTGACTTACAGTATCCATATGGCTTGCAATAATTTTTGCATTTGGAGCATTTTGCAAAACTTCTTTTACGTCATCAATATTCATAATCAATCGCTCACCATTAAAAACAGTTGCTGCACAAGCATTTATAATTATTATTTCAGGGTTATATGTTTCAATAGCTTTGCTTACTTCTTTGCACCATATTGTATCACCAGCTAAATATAGAGTTTTTTCTTTTTCAGATTTAAATATAACCCCCATAGCATCATAAGGCATTCCAACATTTTCACAAATTGGTTTTATTATTTCTCTCTTGCCATGTTGGCAGTTAGTTTTGTACAATTTTACATTTCTATAATTAATCCCTTGTTCAGTTATTATTTCAAGATTTTTAAATCCGTATGATTTAATAATTTCTAAATCATTTTGTGATTGAACAAAAAATTTAATATCCTTGTTTAGTGCATTTGCTGCATATTCGTCAAAATGGTCAGGATGAAAATGTGTTAAAATTACAGCATCTACATCAATTATTTTTTCAATTTCGAAAGGTAGTTCAACTCTTGGTTGTCTAATATGGGAATTGATGCCAGCTTCAAAACCTTTCATATAGTTTTTTGGTCCAAGCCAAGGGTCAATTAAAAATTTTGTATCGTTATATTCTATTATAATTGTTGCGTTTCTTATTTGTGTTATTTTCATAATTATTTCTCCTTTAATATACATTTTATTATTTATTTTCTTTTTGACAAGTATATACTATTTGGTATAATACTTACTAAAAAGTAAATAAGAAATGTTATGGCAAAAAGAAAACAAAGTGAATATAAATGTCCTCTTGAAGTTACAATGGAAATAATAGGCGGAAAATATAAGGGAGTTATTATTGGTCATTTGATAGATAAAACTTTAAGATATAATGAGTTGCAAAAATTAATATCTCATGCAACTCCTAAAATGTTAATTCAACAACTTAAAGAATTGGAGGCTGATGGCATTGTTAAAAGAAAATTATATCCTGTTGTGCCTCCAAAAACGGAATATTCTTTGACTCAAAGGGGAAAAAGTTTAATACCTGCAATTATTGAATTAAATAAATGGGGTTTAAATTATTTAAAAGAGGAAAATATTCCTTGTGCGTATAAAGGAGCTATCTAGTTATTTATTGTTCTAAATTTTATGATAAACTTTATTTGAGGTGAAAATGGATAAAGTTTTTTCAGATAAAATTAATATACTAAAGGCACTGGCGATAATCTTAGTTGTATCAGGACATCTTGAGTTTCGTTTTTTTGATATGTTTCCGCCATATTCTTTTCAACTGTCTTTATTTTTCTTTATATCAGGCATGTTGTTTAAAGATAAATATTTAGATAATGTATTTGATTATATAAAGCGAAGAATAAAGAGTCTTTTGGTGTTATATTTCATATATTCGGCTTTTTATTGTGTAATAACAATTATATTAGACAAATTAACCGGTAAGTTTTGGGGAATGGAATTGAGCCTTAAAAACTTTTTTATAACGCCATTTTTAAACGGGCACCAATTTGATCTTTCTTGTCCTATGTGGTTTGTGGTTCAATTGTTTATAACAATGATTGCTTTTTTGTATTTTCAAAGAATGCTGCGAAATACAAACGAAAAAACAAAATTTATCCTTTATGCTTTAATGGGTTTTAGCGCAATTCCATTATCAAAAATGTTTGAATTAACACCGTTGTTTTTGGTTGTTGTAAGAACTTTATTTTCATTGTTCTTTGTATATTTAGGTCATTTTTATACAAAAAAAATTGAAGGAAAATATAATATTTTCACTCCTAAAGTATTGGCTTGGGTTATTTGTGTTCAGGCGATTTTGTGGCACTTTAACAGAGATTTTATATCTGAACATGGTATAGGGCTTAGTTATGTTCTTGTTTGGGCAAGGTTTGATAGTCAAATTATAGTTCCTGTTTTAACAAGTATAACAGGCATTTGGTTTTCTTTGTTTGTTATACATATTACTTATGAATATTTTAAAGATATTAAATTTCTCAAAGTTATAGGTGAAAATACATACCACATTATGGCCAACCATCTTTTTGTAATGTATATAATAACCGCAATTATTTTAAAGATAAACAATATTCCGATTTCAGTAAGAAACATGCATGATATTTATTGGATTTATAATCCTGTACAGAATACTTATCTTTATTTTGTTTTAACTATGGTTATTTCAACATATAGCGGAGTTGTTTTAAAGTTTATAAAAAGCAAATTACCTTTGATTAAGGATTTGTAAATGCTATTTTTGTAACATTTTGTGAAATTATGATTTATTTATTAAAGTTTTAATAAAAATTACCCGTATTTGTATATAAAAAGTATTAGCGCAAATAAGGGTGTGTGAAGATGGCAAATGAAGCAGGGGCAATTAACGGTGTAAAAAATTTGGTTCAATTCTTAAATCAAAAAGGGGTTGAAGTAACCGAAAGTGAAATTAATTCTGTTTTTGCTGATTCGCTTCAAAATGGTTCAGAAGTACTTGAAAATGGTGTTTTTATTGATGAGTTGGCAAAAAATTATAATCTTGATGCGGAAGATGAAGAGTTTACAAATTTAATAGAAACTATTAGTTCTAGAGATGGCGTTTTAGAGACTTTATCATATGATGATTTGAATAGCCCTTATCAAGAAGCTGAAGCTGTTTTTAATTCTGTCAGAGGGTTAAGTGCTGATAAAATTCAAAAAGACGAAGATGGAAATTATTATGTTATAGTAGATGGTTTTGATATAAATAAAAAAGACAATTTAGATTGTGTTTCAAGATTAATTTATAATATATATGGTGTTTCATTGTATACTGATGAAGGTTTAGAAATTTATAAAAAACTTGTAGAGGCCAATCCCGATATTTTAATGGAAGATTATAATGAAACTGTAATACATCCAGATCAGAGAATTAATCTTGTAGATATTTCTGCCCCTGTTACTTCTTTGGTTGAAGAAGGAACAGATGTTGGAGAAGCTTTTGGGGGAGCTGATGGAGGAGCCGGAAGTTATGTTTCAGAAACAACATTAAGTGATGAAGAAATAGGGCAATATGCTCAAAAATTACATGATTCCATGAATGATGGATTAGGTGTAAATGAGGCTGATTTTAATGAATTAATAAATAACGATGAACTAACAGCTGATGATTGGGTAAAAATATTGTCAAGTTATGACAAAATGTTTGATAAAAGTTTTATCCAAGATGTGGATGGAGATTTTAATTCTGGTGATAGAACAAAAATAATGAATCAAATTACAAGTAAAATACTTGATTCGGCTGAACAAGGTAATACTGCTGCAATAGAACTGTTATGTTCTGAATTGTATAATGCTACAGCTGATATGCACGGTACAGCAGATGAATTTGTTAAATCTGTATTGGATAATGCGAGCGATGATATTCTTGCTTCTGTAATGGATAATTACAATAAGGTGACAGGTTCTGAAATTTATAAAGATTTTGAAAATGATTTTTCAGGAAAAACAGAAAAAGATTATTTGAATAAACTTGAAGTTGCATATAAAAATGCAGTGGGGGATGAATATTCCGGCTGGGATGATGGGGATTTAAGTATTCAGGCTGGAGCAAAAAGTTTTGGCGAGGGTGTTGTTGAAAATATTAAAGGGCAAGTTGGAGGGCTTGTTTCAACTGTGGTTGAACATCCGGTAATGACTGCTGCGACTGCTGGAGTTGTTGGGGCGGCTTGCGTTATAGGAGGGCCGGTTGTTGTGGCTGGACTTGGTATAGCAGGTGTTGGAACTGCAATATTTGGAGCTGTAAAGGCTGTAGGTAATACTATTACTAATATGAATAATTATAATAGTGCGCAAACTGATAATGAAGCAAAAGAAGCAATGCAAGATATTGGAAGTTCAACATTTGAAGTTGCAGAAAATGTTGTGATGGGTGCATTTGCGGTAGGTCAAACAGCGGGTGCAGTTAAAGCTGCAAAAGCTGCTTCTGCAGCAAAAGCAGCAGTTAACACAGCAGACGATGCAGCAAAAGCAGCAGTTAACACAGCAGACGATGCAGCAAAAGCAGCACAAGAAAGAATTAATGAGTTAAATGTGAAATATAAAAATAGACAGTTGTCAGAAAGCGATTTTAGAAGATTAATCGAGGAAGAATATGGAAAAATAAGAAGAACGGGTAAATATGCTATAGATTATGGTGAAAATAATTATTCAGGAAGTATGGAAGATTTGCAAAGAATTGTTTCTAATCCCGAAAATTCAAAAGTTGGCATATTAAATCAAAAACGCTGGAATTATAGAATTGATAAAAATATACCGGTAGAACAAATTGGACAAAGAGCTTCTTTAAATGTTAAGGGTGATGCAAATCTCATAAAAGAACTTGATAATCTTATGACCAATGGTCAATATATTGATGATGCCGGAAATATTATAAAAATAGATGTTTCTGATTTTTATTATAAAACTGCTTCTAATGTTGCAGATTGGGTTAAAAGAGAAGATCCTATAACTATATATTTTAGAGGTGACGCCAATTCTTCTACATTAGAAGCAATTAAGCAAATAGCTGGGAAATATGCTCGTGGTGCATTAAATGGTGCAAGTTCTGAAGCACCTTATATGATGTTGGAAAAAAATCCAACAACAGCCATGATAAAAAATGTAATATCTGCTGCTTCTAAAATTAGTGAAACTCTTGCAAGAGCCATGTTTTCAAAAGTTAGAATAGATCCTGGCAATATATATGTATTGTCATCAGGTGAGTACAAGGCATTTATTAGTATATTAAAAGAATATAGCGAATATTTGAAATTATTGGGATAAAGATTTAACATTCTTTACATTTACTCTTCATTTTGGCAATTATATACTCAATATATACTTTATTAATATATAACGATACCAAGTAGAGAAATAACGTTAAATGGAAAATTATAGTTTAAATCCCGAATTATATAATTTTTTAGATTTATCAAAAGAAAATGGTGCTTGTAATTCTTTGAAAACATCAAATTCTGAAGATGAAGCTTCAATTTTTTCTGCAAATTCATTAAAAGAAACATTTGAAAATGTGCAAGATGAACAAGGAATTATAGGTAAATTTTGGGATGGGTTTAAAAACTTAACAAATCTTGGTTTGAGTTCGTCAGATGTAATTGATAAAATTGAACAATATGAACAAGGTAAAATTAGCTACAATGAAGCTATAGAAGCAATTGAGGGTTATCAAGACAAACAAGATGGTGCAGTAAGTCTAATTTCAAATACGATAACCGGCGTTGCAACTGCAGGTTTTGCTGTTGCAACAGGCGGAGTTGGAGCTCTTTTGATGGGTGCTGTTGTTGGCGGAGCAACAAATGCCGGATTAAAGACATTGGATAGAGCCACAAATAATATCGAAAATGATGCGCTAAATTTGAAAGAAATTGCAAAAGATGGATTAATAGGCGCTACTGATGGTTTAGTTTCAGCTGCTACAGCAGGGTTTGTTAAAGCTCCCATTGCGGGGCAAACCGTAAAACAAGCAGTTAAGCAAGGCGTAGTGCAAGGAGCAAAAGCGGGAGTTGTTACAGGAGCTTCAACAGGTGCTGCTGATTATACAATTAATACTGTAGTTGATGGGAAAGAGTTTAAAATTAGCGATTTAATCAATATAACAGCGCAAAATGCACTATCAGGAGCTTTATTTGGCGGTTTGTTTGGCGGAATTTCAGGTGGTTTGGCACAAAATAAATTAAATTCAGCAAATAAAACAGAATTTAAAATAACTCATAACGAAAATCTTGAAGTTCAAATTGACAATGAACTTCAAGCAAAAAATTATCTTGATAATTTTAATAAAAATGCAAAAACAGATGCAATAACAGGTAAAGCATATAATGCAAAAATTGATGAATTAAATGGCTTATCTCAAAAATCGGAAGTTTTAGCTAAGAAATTTGATTCACAGTTGGATGAAGCAGCATATCAAGTTAATAGTGTTTTTGGCGGAAATGATGATGTTCAAAAAATAACAGCAAGATCTAAAAGCCAAGAGTCAACATTTTCTAAATTAGCTAAAAAGAATATAGAAAATAATAGAATGTTTGAAACATTGGATGAGTGTTATGACGCTATTGGAGATGCTATTGGTGCTAGAATTCAAATGAAAAATTTAACAAAAGACGAAACAGCCAAGATTGTAAATAGCATACTTGAAGATTTTGAAATTAATGCAACTTTTGATGATTTTGTAGCATATATTCAAAACGGCAAAGCTTCAACTGATGAAATGACAAATGCTTTATCAAGGGTAAAAGATGAAATTATTGATTCTTTAAAAACAAAACAAATGCAAAGCGCAGTCGATCAATTGTGTGAAGGAATTAGGATTGGAAATATTAAAATTACAGAATTAAACAATTATGGAGATGAATTAACTTCATATTTTACAGATAAACAAGTACACGAGATTATAGATGCTTATAGTGATGCTGTTGTAAATAAAGTTGTTGAAAATAGACCATTTAAAATTGTTTCAAATTCAAGTTTGATGGACTTAAATGAAACTGAAGTTTTAGCTAATGATGCAGTAAAATGGGTAAAAGCAGATGATAGCGGAGTTAATGTTGAATTTAGTCAAACATCAAAAGGTGCAACAAAAGTTTCAGGATATACTTCAGGACAAATGAATATAAAACATTATTTAAATAATGGAGAAATTGTAAACGGAGAATTACAATTAAGAGGTGTTGAAGTTAATGGATTTGCTGATGTTGAACATATTCCATATGATATTAGAAAGGGCAAAATTTCATCAAACAATCAAAAATATTCTGAAATTTATAATTTAATTAAAACAATGAGTGATGAAAATTATTCAAATTATAACAGCTATCTTTCTGATGTATATAAAACTTTAAGAATGAAAGAGTTAGGACTTTTAGATACAAATGCTTTATTGCCTGATATTTCTAATTATATTAAAGATGGAATTTCAGCCTCTGATGCACTAAAGTTAGATATAAACGGATTAATTAAAGTTAGTCAAACAAAATCTTCAAATGACAATAAATTTTTTGCTTTTGTTTTAAATATGATAAAATAGGAGAAATTAATGAAAATTTTGCAAGGTTATTATAATTATGCAACTTTTAAAGGCATAAGAAATTCAACAGGAGCTTCAAACATGCACGAAAGTAAAAGCGATATAAATTATTTTATAAATAAAAGTCTGGAAGTGCTGGCTCAAAGGACTGAAAATGAGGTTCCTGAAAATGGTATGTTTAGACCAATTGCAGTTTCTTTTAAAATTCCTGACACAAGTAACATGGCAAAATTTATTGTTGAATATGATAAACTAAACCCAAAAGATTTTAGAAGATTGTCTGTTGGAGTTGTGCCTATGGGCAGCAATGAAATGAGCTCTTATTCTTTATCAAAAGGAACTAAAAAAGAAATTCTTGAAAATATAAATAATTTAGATAAAGATGAAATGATTAAACTTATTAAAGAGTTATCAAATTAAGGTTTTTAAATAAATAAACTAAAGGGTGAGATTTTCTCACCCTTTAGTTTATGTTTATGCAAGAAAATTTAAACTGCTTTGTGAATTTCCTAAATTTGGCATGTTATTCACTAAAGCGGTCATTTGGTTATTAAAATGATTAACGTCTTTTTTATCTTTACTTGTAATTATTGTAGAAGTTAATATATTTCCTTCTTTATCTTCTACACTAACAAAATATGATTCTTGTGTTTGAGATTTTGGATCAGTGTTACAAGCTTTATCTACATATAAAAACACATCTTTATCTGCTGATTTTTTTTCAAGTTTGTTAAAAAAAGCTATAGCACTTTTTTTTGTTTCTCTGCTTGGAGTTATTGCGTTGATGTTTTCGTTATTTTCAGGAGTTTGTGGAATATATAACTTTCCAAAATTAATATTTTGCATTATTAACCTCTCTTGTTAATTGTTGACCAATTATACAAGGAGGCTGATTATATTATTTTGCTAATAAAATATG
>CALURR010000087.1 GCA_944323195.1 Candidatus Gastranaerophilales bacterium | reverse complement strand
AAGTTTTCTTCTTTTCGGTTCACTTTTCTTCTTTTTCATTTCGCCGTTTGAGAGAAAAAAGAAGAAAAGTGAACAATTACTTAAAGGCAAAAGAGGTTTTACTATTCATTAGACCCTGAAACGAGTTCAGGGCGACAAAGAAGCTATTGCGCGCACCCCAAGGGTGTTTCCAATCCCTAAAGCTCACAAGTTCGCTAAGGGATTGTGGGCATCGGCTATCAACTGCTCTATCGTCGAGGCTCAACGCCTCAGAGATTATCGCACTGGCTCACGCATTTTTCCGCCTGTGGGTATCTCGGCTCTGTTTGGCTAAGGTCGCCAAACAGCCTCAATTATCCTACGGCGGTATTATAATGCTCAACTCGCTTTCTCAACGAAAGCTCGTTTGAGCACCGGCTCACGCATTTTTCCGCCTGTGGGTATTTCGCAAGACTCACTATCGCTTACGCTGTCGTTCGTTTGCTCAATTATCCTACGGCGGTATTATAATGCTCAACTCGCTTTCTCAACGAAAGCTCGTTTGAGCACCGGCTTACGCTTTTTTTCCGCCTGTGGGTATTTCGCAAGACTCACTATCGCTTACGCTGTCGTTCGTTTGCTCAATTATCCTACGGCGGCTATCAACTGCTCTATCGTCGAGGCTCAACGCCTCAACGATTATCGCACTGGCTCACGCTTTTTAACTTGTTTTATCGAATAAAATAGTGTATTATTAACCCATGGCTAAAATAAATTTTTTAAAACATTTATTCACTTTTTTAATTCTATCTTTTACCTTAATCAGCCTTTATGGCTGTTCCACACTTTCTTACGTTGGCGAAGATTATAATCAAGAAAATATTCAAACAGTTAAAACTGACGAAGATTTTGTTTTCAATGTTTATAAAAAAACAACCGATAATGCCAACATAAAAATTGGAATAACAAGAACACCCGTTCCTGAAATATTAACTCTTTATGTGCAAGTTGAAAATTTATCTTATGAAACACCCTATATTTTTAAAGTTGAAGATTTAAATATTTCAAATCCCGATAGAGAACTTCAATTTATTACTACAAGCAACTATTTAAATATCTATCAAACCCAAGAAGCCTCATCAATGGCTGCAATGAGCTCCATGGGTGCAACTTTAACAAATATGACAGGCATGACCTCTAATTATAACGAATTTAATCAATCTATGGTACAAAATTCATCAGAACAATCAAATAAGTCAGTATTTTCAAAAATTGAACAAATAGGAAATCAAATTTCCAAACATTCAATCAAATATTCTTCCACTGTTTCACCAAGAAAAAGTCAATATTTCTACTTTTTCTTTGAAGACATGGAAAAATTCCCGATTTACGTAAAATATAAAGATTTAAATTACCAATTTACGCTATAATTTATCTGATTAACCTATCTTGAGTATAATCTCTTTTATATTCATCAGGAATATAATCAATATTTCCATATCTTTCATTGGCATCTTGTTCAGATAAAATATTATCTCTATTATCTGCTATATATGCGCCATAGGCTCTTAATTCGTTATATGTTCTTTTATTATCTTCATTTCTCAAAAATTCGCCATAAGAATTATTATCTTTTGCTTCCATAGCTAGTGCCAATGAGTTAGGCAGATTGAAACCCCAGCCGTCTTGCAAGGCTCTATGATATTCTTTTTCAGGGTTTTTACTTAATCTTTTTCTAAAATCTTCAGTTCCCCAATCATTTTCACCCCAACCATTGCCATTATGAGAATCAACTCTTTGGCTTTTGCCAAATACATCCATGAAAAATAGGAACTGATTTTTTGTGGTAAATAATTCACCAAATTTTGCCTTCATAAATTTCTTTGCATCTTCAAAATTAAAAGCATTATAGTTATTATAAATTCTCATCAAGGCACCAACATTTTTATTCCTTGTATTTTGATACTTGCTATCTTGCGCAGTTGATAAGATTTTTAAAGGCGTACCATCATGGTTATTTGTGCCTAAAATATATTTATCAGGATTTAAATGAACATTATTTTGTAAGAAATGACTATTCATCCAACCTGCGCCGTTTCTATTTATGTCATTATGTTCATATTCAGTTGTAAAAACAGCCATCCCCGGCAAATTTTCCAATTCATATATAGGGCGAGTTGGCGTTTGTTCCGGTTTTCCTTTGTTTTCCATCACAAATGGTTTTAATTCGCCTGCATTATCAAATTCATAGACAATATTTCTTAAATCCCAATCTGGGCCTTTTACCTCTTTTGCCCATTTTTCAAACATTCTTGTTACTGAATCGCCAAGCCACTTAAATCTATCTTGTCCATTGATTTGATAAACAGTATTAATATATGACCAACCTACATCCATTCTAACGCCGTCATAATTATCAAGATTGTATTTAAATTTTTGCTCTAATAGTTTATAAGCAGGCGATTCAGGGTTTTGAATTTCAAAATAATTTAGTACAGGAAGCCCCATGCGTCCACCCGCACCTTTCATAAAAGCATCAGGATAAACAAAAGTTTCCCAATGAGAAAAGCCGATAAGAGAATCGGAAAATAATTTAATTCCTTGTTTATTTAAAGCTTCTTTCGAATCTTTTAATTGTTTATGAGCAATAAACTGTTTAAATTTAAAATAATCAATTTCATCTTTATATTCTTGTTTAATTACTTCATATTTTTCTTTTTTAAGATAGTATTTTCTTCTTTCTTCTTCAGATAAACTATCAGGATTTACATCAAAATTTCTAAAGAAATCTGCACCGCTGCTCCAAATTTCATCTTGTCCAAAATCGCCTGTTTCACCTGTCAAGTATGAAATTGAACCTTCTTTAACAAAAGGAGCAATAGCCAACCTTGTATACATATCATTATAATCAACAGCTTGATTTGATCTGTAAAAATCTCTGTATTCTTGTTTTAGAGGATGATTTTCATCTAATTTTTTAAAATTTTCAAAAGCAATATATAATGGCCCCTTTTGTCGATACGGGTCATTTTTATATCCCATTAATACTCTTCTTTTATCTTTTGCATTATGAACATTATAAAAATAATCAGGTAAAGAGCCTTTAGATATTGGCGCTTCATTCATATCACTTAAACCAAGTTCATTTTCATAATTAATCAAATCCGGATTTCCATTATTAGAATAAACAAAAGGCATAATGTCAGATTTATTTAATAAATTTGCATAGTTATCTTGAGTTAGCGCAAAAAGATTAATTTTATCTTCTCCAAGACTTAGTGCACTTCTGTTGTATGCGCCAAAATATCCTGTTCTTTGTTTTGTTATTTGTCCTTGGGGGAAATCTTTTATGGCATTCATATCGGTGTATATTTTCATTGTGCGCAAAAATTGTGCAGCCTCTTTACTGTATAATTTTCCAACACCTGTATCTTCTTCATCTTTTCTTGGAAGCGAAGAAGCATCAATTTTTAAAAGAGATATACCACCTTCAATATTAAGAGCTTTTTTGCCCCTTTTTACAACATCAGTAAAACCTTTTTGCTGGTTCGTTGTTAAAGCCTTCCCAAAAGAAGCCTTTGAATTAAAAGCATTTATTCTCATATACACCTAACTAACACTACATATCCAGTAAAACATATAAAAATAAATATTGTTAAAATGTAAACAAAGTTTTACTTTTAAATATTTTCAATATTCCAATCAAGAGCATTCATTTCTTTTAAAAGCTCAGCATAACTGTCATAATATTCAGCCAAAGCTTCATGGTAATACAACATTGATTCAAGATAGATTTTTTTAGAAACCAAAAATGAAGTTACATCTATTTTTTTATTATCAAGATTTTGCTTAGACTCAGTTAAAAGTTCTTTTGAGTCTTTTAAAAGCTCTTTGTTATAAAAATTTAGATTTGTTCTTGCTATTGTATATTTTTCCCAAGCATCTGTCACATCCCTTGTAACATCAACTTTTATATCTTCATATTTTAATTGTGCTTTTTCAATTTCTATTTGAGCATTTTTGATTTCAGGTTGATATTGGTATAATATTGGCAAATTTGTTAATCCTACAGCTACATAACCACCTGACATAAAACGCCCTGATTCCGATGTTCCCTTTCCTTGGTATGCATAACCGCCATTAATTTCAAAATCAGGTATTAGCTGGCTTCTAACCACCTTCAAATTATTTTTTGCACTTTCAATTTCTTGCTTTGCTTTTAATAAATCATATCTATTTTCAAGCGCATAATTTTTAATTTTTTCAAAGTTTAATTTATCATTCAAAGGATCAAGCGTATTAAGTGCAGCATAATCATTATTAAGAGTTTCTTCTTTGGTATCGTAATTAATCTCGCTTGTGTTCATTGTAGCGTTTAGACGATTTTGTGCTTTTATTACTTCTGATTTAGCAACATTAGTGTATATTATTGCACGATTTAGCGCAATTTTTGCTTGGATTACTTCTGTGTGCGGAATTGCGCCTTTTTCTGATTGCTTTTTGGCTGTTTCATAAAGTTCAGATGTTAAATCTTGTTGATTTTTTAAAACTTTATAATTTGCTTTTTTAAGCAATAAATCAATATACGCTTTTTTTACATTTAAAATTAAAACTTGCTCGTAATATTTTTCATTATTTAAGGCAGCTATTGCTTCAGACTTAGCGTATTCTTTTCTTTTTCCTCTCTTTAAAATTTCAATAGTATAATCAACGCCGATTTGTTGAGGATTTCCTTCTCCGGCTTTTCCTATATTTTGAAAAAATTCAACAGAAGGATTTTGCAATCTGTCTGCAATTTTAATTTCATTAACACTGGTTTCGGTATTTAATTTTTGTATTTTTACTTTAGGGTTAGCACTAAGAGTAATATTAATAGCTTCATTAAGATTAATTTTCTTGCTTTCCACAATGCCAAGGCAAAATTCAACCTTAGTTAATAACACTAGTACAAAAAATAATATAATTAATCTTAATTTCATATGTTGTAATGCAATCAATATTATACATAATTATAAAACTCATATAAAAAAATATTGCGAAAAATGTTAAAATATGTAAAAGTATTATAAAACACGAGGTGAAAATGAATAATGAAATTTTAAAAAATATCTCTTATGGGGTTTATGTTGCCACTACAAAAGATTGCGAAAAGCCAACAGGTTGCATTGTAAACAGTGTTATGCAAGTTACTCAAAATAGCTTGGCAATTTCAATAAATCACAACAACTATACAAATGAATGTATAAAAAAGAATAAAAAATTTGCAATTTCTATTCTTTCTACCGAAGTAAATGATAATATAATACCTACTTTTGGCTTTCAAACAGGAAGAAATATAAATAAATTTGAAAATATTGAAAAAATCACAATAGACGGTATTGATGTAATTAAAGATTCAATCGGATATTTAATTTGTGAAGTTATAGATAGCATAGAGACAACTACACATACCGTATTCATTGCAAAAATTTTAGATGGAGATATTCTAAATAATCAAACCCCAATGACTTATGCTTATTATCATATGGTCAAAAAAGGTACAAGCCCTAAAAATGCTCCGACTTATATAGAAAATAAAGAACAAAAACAAGGCTATAAATGCTCAGTTTGCGGCTATATTTATGAAGGTGATATAGAAAAAGAACCTGATAGTTTTGTTTGCCCTGTTTGCAAACAACCAAAAAGTGTTTTTGTAAAATTATAATTTTTTAAATTGCTTTTTCTTTTCCAAAAAGACATAAATGCTTTGACATATTACAGACAAAAGAATTAAACCAAAACCAATATAAAAATAAACTGACAAGTCTTTATTTTCTTGAAAAATTATCATAGCTAAAATCATTGTATAAATCGGCTCAAGATTATAAGATAAATTTACACTAAAAGCTGATAATTTTTTGAGTGCCCGTATTTGAAAATAATAAAGAAAAACCGTACAGAAAAGAGCAAGAATAATTAAATAAAATAAATCTAAGCCCATAGGGAAAATATTTTCAACAGGGAAAAAACGAAGATAAAAAGGCATTATTGCACCTATAAAAATAAACCCTCCAAGCATTTCATAAAAAAGCATGGTATTAGAATTATATTTTGCGACTTTTTTATTGAATATTGTAAATAATGCCGCACTAAGAGCCGAAAATATCCCTATAATTATGCCTGTTTGATAATGACTATCAAAATTAAAAATCAAGGCTATACCTAAAATAGTTATAAAGCTGAATAAAAATTCATGTTTAAAATATCTGTGTTTATTAACTAATGGGTCAATCAAAGCAGTGAAAAAACTAATTAAAGATAAACAAACTATCCCAATTGAAATATTGGAATATTTAATACTTCCATAAAATAAAACCCAGTGCAATCCCAATAGAGCTCCTGTTGAAGCAATTTTTACAAAATCTCTAAAATTAATCTTTTTTAATTTTTTAATAATGAACAAATAAAAACCAATAAATATAATACTAAAAAACAAACGCCAAAAAGTTAAAAGCCCTTCATTTAGTGTTATTAATCTTCCAAAAAGCCCTGTACACCCTGCCAAAAGAATAGATATATGTAATTCTAAAAAAGCTCTCTTTTCAACTCGTCTCATTTTTTATCCAAAATTATATTTTATTATTTTGTAATTTTTGCTTATTTTTCAATTTTTTAAAATTCTTCATAAGGCTTATTTTGTAACCTAAATATAATACTATAGCAGCCGCAATCCAAGCACAAGGCGTTGCAAAACATATACCAAGATAATTAAAATAATGCCCTAAAATAAAAGCACAAAGCGCCCTTGCAATAAGTTCGGCTGCCCCTGAAGCCAATGGAGCTATAACACTTCCCATGCCTTGCAATACATTTCTATATATCAACAATACGCCCAAGAAAAAGTAGAATGCCATTGTTATATGAAGATAAAGCTGCGCAAGACGAATAACTTCATTATTTGGTTCAGACATAAACAAACCTATAATTTTATCAGAAAACAAAATTATAATCACTATAGAAAGTACGCTTACAATGCCGGCCAATAAAACACTTGCTCTTGCCCCTTCTCTTATTCTGGACATTTTGTTTGCACCAAAATTTTGCGCAGTAAATACAGCAGAAGTAGCCCCTATTGCAAGCAATGTTTGACCAAACATCTGGTCAACCCTCATCGCCGTTGTATAAGCAGCAACAGCAATAGAACCAAAACCATTTAGTACATATTGCAGGGCAATTATTCCAATTGTTAAAACAGACATTTGGAAACCCATCGGAATACCGACTCTTAAATGTTCATATAAAAAATCAAAACTAACTTTCCAATCTTGTTTTTTTAATCTTAAAATAGGAAATTTATAAAACATAAAAATAAGACATAATATCGTTGAAACCCCTTGGGAAATTACCGTTGCCCAAGCGGCACCTTTTATTCCCATGTTAAATTGAGCAATAAAAATAATGTCGAGTGCGATATTTAAAAATGAAGAAAAAATCAAAAAATATAAAGGGGTCTTGCTATCGCCTAAAGCCCTTAAGATATTAGACGAAACATTATAAAACACAGTTGCAAAAATACCAATGAACATAATATATAAATAATCATTTGCAAGATTAATAATGTCTGGTGGAGTATTTAAAAACGCAAGCATTTTATATGAAAAAGGTGCCGAAAATAAAGTTAAGATAAAAGTCAAAAGAAAAGATAAAATCAAAGAAGCGCTAAGCGATTTTTTAACTTCATCATATTTTTGAGCACCGAATTTTTGAGCAGTTATAACACTAAAACCTTGCGTTGAAGCAAAAATAAAACTAATTACCAAAAAAATTAATGGCGAAGTTGCTCCAACAGCACCAAGAGCTTTTATTCCTAAAAACCTTCCTACGATTAATGCATCTGCAAAATTATAAAACTGTTGAAATAAATTTCCTAAAAATATTGGAAACATAAAACACAAAATTAGTTTTAGAGGTTTGCCAACTGTAAGTTGTTTTTGGGCCATATTAATCTATAAATAACATTTACATTCCTGTCCTGATACACCTGCATAAAGTTCTACATACTCTTTTGCAGGAGAAGAATTTACTTTTGTTAAAAGTACTTCTTCAATTTGGAAAAATCCGACATCACCAGACATTTCCACTTCAATTTTAATAGGTTTTTTTTCACCTTGATGTATTCTAACCCTTTTTATAGCATTAGCTGAATATTTATGAATATCACCTACTTTAGGGGCAGCATTAATTGCAAGAGGAATTCTTGCTCTGCCCTTTGTCATATCGCAACCATCTGCTATTAAAATAATCCCTGCTTCAATTGAATGGATTTTTTTAGATGACATATGTCCCACAATTGCTTCTAGGGCAAGAGATTTAATTATTGTTACTTTTTGAATATCATTTGGAAAAATCTCCTTTAGTGCTCTATCCATCAATGGTTGCGCTAAAACAATAGACATTTCTTCATGGGCGCTTCTTCCTATCATCATGCCTAAATCATGCATTAAGCCTGCCATAACAACAGCACACATGCTATCTTCAAAAGTTCCCACTTCTTCTCGTTCTAAAGAAGTTTTAATATTATTCTTATGAAGAATATTAAGCATTTTTATTGCATTATTTGCAACTTGGCGCATATGAACAGGCCCATGGTCATTAAAACCAAGCCTTTTTATTGATACATTATTTGCGTAATCTTGCATAACTTGCAACTCTTCATCTTCTAAAAGATATTTGGCAAGTTTTTGACAAACCTTATAGTCTTTTAGTTTTTCTAAAATTCTTGTTTCCAAGTTTATTTCTTTTGCTGATTTCATTTTTATTTTCCCTATTTTAGTTATATTATATATTAAAATTAAATAATAGTTTAGTTATATAATTCCACTAAAAGGAGAAAAATATGAAAGTATTAATGTTAAACGGTAGTTGCAATTTAAAAGGAAGTACTTTTTTAGCTTTAGAAGAAATTGGTAAATGCTTAAAAACATATAATATTGACTATGAAATTTTTCAAATAGGTGCAAAACCAATTAGGGATTGTATAGGTTGCGGAAAATGCGGCGAATTAAAAAAATGTGTTTTTGCTGATGATGAGGTTAATAATTTTGTTCAAAAGGCTTATGGGGCAGATGGCTTTATTTTTGCAAGTCCTGTTTATTATGCTCATGCCAGCGGAAGATTACTTTCATTTTTAGATAGGGCCTTTTTCAGCGCTTCACATTCAGATAAAAGTATTGCTTTTAAATATAAGCCTTCAAGCGCGGTTGCAATAGCAAGAAGAGCAGGAACAACATCAACTTTAGCTGATATAGAAAAATATTTCACAATTAACCAAATGCCGATAATTTCATCAACTTATTGGAATATGGTTTACTCCAGAACTCCTCAAGACGTTCCTTTTGACGAAGAAGGATTGCAAACAATGAGAAATATAGCACATAATATGGCTTGGATATTAAGTTGTATTGATTTAGGAAAGAAAAATAATATCCCTTATCCTAAAACTGAATCTGGTAAAATGACTAATTTTATAAGATAAATGAAATTAAATATTTTTAAAAATAAAAAACCCAATAAAGCAAAACTGGAGAAATTTGGTTTTAAAAAAACATCTGAAGGATATTTTTATTCTTTAGATGTTTTTGATAGGCAATTTAGGTTTGATATAGTAATTGGTGAAAACAATAAAATAAATACAAAAATGATTGATAAACAATCAAATGAGTTATATGTTCTACATTTAATTTCCAGTTCTGAAGGGTCTTTTGTTGGAAAAATTAGAGAAGAATATGAAACAATTTTAGAAAAAATATGTAGAGAATGTTTTGAAAATGACATTTTTAAAACAAACCAAGCAAGAGAAATAATAGAATTTATTAAAAAAGAATATAACGATAATCTTGAATATTTATGGGAAAAATTCCCAGATAATGCAATAGCGAGAAGAAAAGACAATAAAAAATGGTATTTTCTTATTATGACTGTATCAGAAGAAAAAATAAAGGGAAAAGGCAAAAATAAAATAGAAGTAATTGATTTAAGAATGCTGCCTTCAGAAAAAAATGATTTAATTGATAATAAAAATTATTTTACAGGTTATCATATGAATAAAAATCATTGGTTTACAATTTGTCTTGATGATAATATAGCCACAAAAGAAATATTCAAAAGAATAAAAATTAGCTATGATTTGGCAAAAAAATAATTTTTTGTGTTAATTTTTTAATTATGGATACTTGTGATGAAATTAAATATTGTTGGGAATGCGGAAATAAGCTGGAATTAAAAGAGTGTTTCAATTGCTCTATCAATGAAGGGTTATTCCCTTATTGCAAAAATTGCGAGGAATTTCGTTTTCCCTTTTTCAATGTTGCAGTAAGTATGGTAATCTACAATAAAGATTATTCAAAAATCCTTCTAATTAAGCAATATAAAAGAGATTTTAATATTTTAGTTGCAGGTTATGTCAATAAAAAAGAAACACTTGAAGAAGCCTTAATTAGAGAAATTAAAGAAGAAGTTAATCTTGAAGTGTTGAATTATAAATTTAATAAAAGCAAATACTATCCAAAATCTAACAGTTTAATTTGTAATTTTATTATGCAAGTTAAAAACGAAGATTTTAGTTTAACTCCTGAAGTAGACAGTGCAAAATGGTTTAGTATAGATGAAGCAAAAAGAGAAGTTATGCCAAATTCTTTGGCGCAAGAATTTTTAAATTTATCTATAGAAAAAATAAACTCTAAATTTCTTTTTTCATAACGCCATAAGGTAAATTTTCAAAACCTGATTTTTCATATGCCTTAATAGCTTGGATGTTTTCTTTTTCAACTTCAAGTTTTAGAACCTTACCTGTATTATTTTTTTCAATAAATTTAAAAAATTCCCTAATTATTCCTTTGTTCCTATATTGAGAGATTAAATATAAATCTTCAAGCCAAATACATTCTTTTGCAATTTCTGTTGAATAGCTTTTTGAAGTCATTGCATAGCCAATGATTTTTTCACTATCTAAAAAAACATATCCATCTAAATATGGAAAATCATTAATGCAATTGTCAAAATCTTTTTCAAAAATTTCTTGACTACCATTTGTGTAAACAGCACCGGAATTATAAAATTCTTCCATAAAAGAAAGTACAATATTTTTATCTTCTTTTTGCATTTTTCTAATTTGTATGTTCATAAAAAACCTCTTAACCAAAATTTTAGCAAAAAAGCAAAATAATTTTTTTATTTGTTTTAAATAATTGCACCCTATTTGAAAGATTTTAGTATGAACCTAACAATAAGCCCCATTAATTTTGGTCATTCAATAAATAATACAAAAATAGAACCAAATGTAAATATTTCTGAATTTAAAATAAAAGACATTGATAAAAATGCATTACAAAAAGACATTTCGAAAAATCAATATTATACAAAAAATTCCCTAAAAACATATATTACAACCGGAATTTTTAGCGAAAAAAAAGTTGACAGCTTAAGAGAAAGAATTGAACAACAAAGAAAACAACTGCTCTTGGGTGACGAATTTTTTATCAGAATGACAGGTTATAGAAAAAACGAACAATGGGCGCAACAAATGGAAGCTCTAACTTATTCTGTTTCTTTTGCTATATCTAATGGATTACCTTTTGGAGAAATTTTAGCACAGATTGAAAAAGGGGTTGAATTAATAAATTCAACAATATTAGAGTCAGGTTGCTCAGATACTTCTTACGGAAAAAGAAGAAGAAATCATCATACTTTTACTTTATTAAAAAACACAAGAGGGTGTGAATATATTGATAGGTATAGAGAAAAAAGCAAAACAAAAAATTCTGAATTTACAATATTGGGAAATACATTTCCTATGTATTGTCCCAAATCAAACGAAGAATACAAAAACGCCAATGTTTCAAAAATTGGAGAATTTGTACGCTTTGGAATTGGAGAAAAAACATTAGGAATTTGCCAAGATTCAACTGAAAAATATACAATATCAAATTTATTTTTTGCAAGAAAAGAATTTAATAAACTAAGAGAAATTGAAAACCCAACTGCTGATGAGGTTTTGCGCTCTTGTGCCATAATTCAATGGTTAATTGCACAAGAAACACCATACAACAAAGGTTCTGACTCAATTGCCAATGTTTTAACAAAATCAATCATGCA
>CALURR010000086.1 GCA_944323195.1 Candidatus Gastranaerophilales bacterium | reverse complement strand
TTCACTTTTCTTCTTTTTCATTTCGCCGTTTGAGAGAAAAAAGAAGAAAAGTGAACAATTACTTAAAGGCAAAAGAGGTTTTACTATTCATTAGACCCTGAAACGAGTTCAGGGTGACAAAGAAGCTATTGCGCGCACTTTTGCCTTCGCTTTGCTCGCTAAGTTCGCCCTGCGAACTAAAGCTCGCTTTACTCAGGTTTGCTCCTGAGGGACTTCGTCCCACGTCGCCTAAGTACGGACTTCGTGCTTTGCGCCAAGCTCCACGCTTGCCGCATACGCACTGCGCACACTTTTGCCTTCGCTTTGCTCGCTAAGTTCGCCCTGCGAACTAAAGCTCGCTTTACTCAGGTTTTGTTATTTTTTGTGTTTTGATATCTGGGGCTTATGCCCCTTTTTTTTATGCAAAATAAATAAATGACAAAAAAATTCCTTTAAAAGTTTTAAATAAATGCACATAAAAAGGAAAACAAAATGAAAATACAATTTAATCCAATTATTAATTATATAAAACCGCAAAACAAATCAATAAAAGAAAATTACAACCCTTTTCAATATAACCACAATATAAATTTTGATACAATTTCATTTTCAGGAAAAACAATAGCTCAACAAATTAAAGAATTACCAAGCGAAACATTTTTATCAGAAGGATTAAGAGATTATATCCTTGATAATGTTGATAAAAGAAATATTCTAGATTTACACAAAGAATATTATGCGCCTCTTATGAGTTGTCAAACGCTGGATGAAGCAAAGGAATTATATCCGGAATTCTCAAATGTAATTGATATAAAAGATCTGGATTTAAACAATATTTCAAATCGAACTATTTTAAAAATTGCAAAAGGACAAATAAAAGGATTAAACAAGGAAAATGCTTCTCTTGTATTTTTACAAAAATATATAGGTAAACTTGAACCCCCAAAAAGCGAAGAAAAGTATTATTTCGATATAAACCACCACACAATCACCGGACTTTTAGAATTTTTAAACATATCTATGGATAAAAATTACAAAAATATAATAAAAAAATACAGAATGTCCCAAGCAAGAAAAAATATTTGGCAAAATGAAGACTTTAGAAAACAAGCATTGACAGAAAGAAAAAGCCCAAAAGCAAGACAAAAACACTCGCAAGCTGCAAAAATTATGTGGCAAAACGAACAATACAGACAAAGAAGAATATTAAAAAAACAATCCAAAAACAAAAACCGAATAGAAGGTTAATTGCAAGTTTTATTTAATATTGCTATTATATTTCTGTAAGTGAGGAAATATGCGTATTTTAAATTGGATTAAAACAATAATTGAAGATATAAATACAATAAAAGAAAAAGATGCTGCCGCAAGAAGCATTTTAGAGGTTATTTTTCTGTATCAAGGTTTCCATGTTTTATTGGCACACAGAATTGCGCATAAGCTTCTTTATTGGAAAATTCCCTTTATCCCAAGAATGATTTCTCAAATTGCAAGATTTTTCACAGGAATTGAAATCCACCCCGGAGCATCAATTGGAAAAAGATTTTTTATTGACCATGGTATGGGTGTTGTAATCGGAGAAACCACCATAATCGGAGATGATGTTCTAATTTATCAAGGTGTTACATTGGGCGGAACAGGAAAAGAACAAGGCAAACGCCACCCAACCTTAGGCAACTTTGTAACAGTAGGGGCAGGCGCAAAAGTTCTTGGAAACATTGAAATAGGCGATTATACCAATATTGGAGCAGGCTCTGTTGTAATTGATAATGTGCCTGAACATTGTACTGTTGTAGGAGTTCCGGGGCGCATTGTTAAACAAAAGAAATTTATCCATGGCCAACTTCAACACAACAGAATTCCAGACCCTGTATTGTGTGAAATGAATAGATTAAAATATGAAATCAAAGACCTAAAAGAGCAATTAAAAGAAAAAACTAATCTTTAGCTAATCTTTAGGTGCACTCATAATAAAACACAAAGGGATAAATATAAAACATAGCAAGCTAAATACCGCAAAAATATCAACGTAACTTAATAATTTAGCTTGCGTTAACATTGAACGATAAATTACTCCATTTGCTTTTTTAGCAGCAACCATTGTAGGTAAATATGTTGCAAGTTTTGTGCTTAACGACCCAACTCTTGATAAAAATTGCATATTCATAGTGCTTAAATTTGAAACAAGATAATTTTGATGAACTTGAGATAATGCAATAACTAAAGCATTTGCAATCGAAATAGTAAATGCAGTTACAACACATTTTGATAATGAATGCAGACCGGCTGCAAGAGCCAATTTTTCTTTTTCAACAGTTGCTAAAGCAAGTTTTGTAATTGGAATAAAAGCAAACATAATCCCTGCACCTAAGATTATATTTGGAATTATGAAATAAGAAAACGAAACTTGCAAATTTAATTGAGTAAAAGTAAAAGTACTTGTTGCTAAAAGAAAATATCCAATTGCTGCAATTATTCTATTATCAACAAACTCACATAATTTTGACACTATTAACATAAAAACAATGCAAGATACTGCTCTTGAAGTTAAACTCAAACCTGCTAATTCAGCATTATATCCCATAAGACTTTGAACAAACCCAGGAAGTGTACTTAGAGTCATATAAGCTAACATGTTTACACCTGAACCAAGAATAGTTCCAATAAAAAAGTTTTTATTTTTAAAAACTCTAAAATCAGTTATAGCGCCTTTGTATTCCAATTCCCAAACAATAAAAAATATCATTGAACAAATTGAAAACCCGCTTAGCCAACAAATCCACCTGCAATCAAACCAGCCATATTGACTTCCTTTATCTAAAACTGTTTGCATAGGTAAAAGCCATAAAATTAAAGCACTAAACCCAACAATATCAAATTTATTAATTTTCATTGAGATATTATTATTCATAACATTGCAATGAATCATAACCATAGATGCAACAACAACAGGAATGTTGATAATAAAAATCCACTGCCAAGATAAATGTTCAACCAAAATTCCGCCCATAGCAGGACCAACTATAGCTGAAACCATCATACCAAGCCCAAATATGCCCATTGCAGCAGCTTGTAAATGTTTTGGAAAAACTTGCATTAAAATAGCTTGGCTCAAAGGCATGAAAGGACCACCTCCTATACCTTGAATAATTCTACCTATAATTAAAATATTTAAATTGGGCGCCATAAAGCAAATTACAGAACCAAGTGCAAATATAAGAGAGATAATTTTTAATAATTTTCTTCTTGTAAATTTAACCTCAAGCCATCCTGTAATTGGTAACATCATAGCATGTGCTATCATATAACTTGTTACAACCCAATTCGCTTCATCTCTGGTTGAGCCAAATTGTCCTGCAATATATGGGATAGCAACATTAACAGACGACGTTGCCAACATTGAAAAGACAGTCGGAAGCATTACGCTTATGGTAATCAACCATAGCGGTATATTTAATTTTTCATACAATGATTTTGTTTGCATAGTTATTTTATTTTAACTCTTGGCACAACACTCATCCCAGGGACAATATTATAGTTTGAGATGTCTTCAGTAAATACAATTTTTACAGGCACCCTTTGAACAACTTTAACGTATGACCCAACGGCATTTTCAGGAGGGAAAAGGCTTGCTTTTGCACCTGAAGCTCTTTGGATACTATCAACAACACCATCAAAAGTCTTACTACCATAGGTATCAATTTTAATCTTTACCTTTTGACCTTTTTTCATATGTGTCAATTGAGTTTCTTTAAAGTTTGCTACAATATAACAATCCTTAGGTACAATTGTTACAATCGGATGTGCCTTTTGCGCATATGTACCAATTTCAACATTTTTATTTGTTATTGTTCCATCTTTTGGAGCTATTATTGTTGTGTATGACAAATTTAATTTCGCTTGCTCAACATCTGCCATTAATCTTTTAATTTCAGCAATTTGAGAACTCTTTTTTGATATTGTTGAATTTAGGGCGCTATTTGTTGCTTTTAATTGTTCTTGAGCAGCTTTAAATTGAGCCTTTGCAACATCAAGATTTTTAATTGCATTATCCAGATCTTGTTTTGTAACAGATCCATCTTTATATGCATTTTTATATCTTACATAATCACTATTTGCGTATTCAAGAGTAGATTTAGCGCTATCAATATTATTTTGAGTTTGCTTTGTCATAGCACCCATTTTATCTATGTCGCTTACTGAAACCTTTAATTCAGCTTGCGCTTTTTCTAGTTTTGCTTTAGCACTATCAAGTGCAACTTGATAATCAGCAGGGTCAATTTGAGCTATAATTTCACCCTCTTTAACAAAATCGTTATCATCAACATTCAATTCAACAATTTGACCGGAAACTTTTGGAGCAAGATAAATCATATGTGCTTCAACAAAAGCATCATCTGTTGATTGATAAAATGAAGAATAAATTATGCCAAATATTCCAAGAAAAAAGAAAATAACAGCAGTAATAACAGGAATTATAACTCTTTTTTTCTGATATGGTTTTCTTTTTTCTAAAACTTTTTTTCTTGCTTCTTTATAGTATTTCGAATTTTTATTCATTGTTGTTATCCTTTTAAGTTTTTAACTTAGTACTTTTTGCTATATTTTCTTTAATTTTATTTAATATTTGATGACATTTCAATAATTCATCATAATTAATATTATTTAGATAGCTTGCTCTTATTTTTGCAATAACAGGATGAATTTTATCTCTTAATTCTTTGCCTTTTTTTGTTATTTTTATTCTATTTATTTGTCTACCGTTAGAATCAATAATTCTTTCAATTAAGCCTTGTTTTTCTAAGATATTAATCAGTCTTGCAACATTAGCTCTATCTTTTCCAATTAATTCGCCGATTTGTCTTTGATAAATTTGTTCATTTTTTGTTATAGTGTCCAAAATTATAAATTGCTCGGGAGTAATTTCAAAGCCATGTTCTTTAAAACATCTTAAAGTAAGCACTTTAATTAATATTGCTGTTGATACTACGGTATTTGATAATGAATTTGTTTCAAGTTGATTTAACATTTTACTTTACTTTTATTTTTTTATGTTATTATGATAACATAAAAAAATTTGTAAATGCAAAAAATAAAAAATCATTAACAACTATGACAAGAAAAATTTTATTACTGTTTTTTATATCTCAATTGATGCTGTCTTGTTTTGCTTTTAGTCTAAAGAAAAATCAAGACAGCACTCAAGATAAACTTCAATATTTAAATTTAAATTTTTGGGAAAAATTCCAAGATGATAATCTTATCTATAATTTACAAAAAGCATTTAACAACAATATAGATTTAAAAATCGCAAATTTAAAAGTAAAAGAAAGCGATAAAATTGTAAAATTATCACTATCTCAAGAACTTCCTCAAATTACTTTTGATGGTCAACTAGGAAGAACTTTTGCTTCATCAGACTTATATCGTGGTGATAACAATTTTCAAATATATAGCTATAAATTATCTCGTTTTTTGCTTCCTGTAACCGCAAGCTACGAAATAGACATTTGGGGCAAAAATCGTCTTAGAACAAAAGGTCAAAAGCAAAGTCTTAAAATGGTTCAACAAGACGAAAGAGCAACATACATTATCTTAGCCTCAACTTTAGCAGTTGATTATTATAATCTGATTAAAACAGATAAACTTCTTGAACTTCATAAAAAATTATATACTCTGGCAGATAAAAGCTGTGAATTAATTTCAAACAAAGAAAAAACAGGCTTAGCTTCAATTGATGATGTACTATCAGCAAAAGAAAACAAAGCCCAAATCGAAGCAGGAATTAATGACCTTGAAACAAATAAAGAAGTTTTGCAAAATCAAATAGCAAATTTATTGTCTGATAAACTTTTTGAAGATATAAAAAGAAGTTCATATGATAAAATAAAACCTTTAAATAATACTCCTGAAAATCTTAATTCAGATATAATTTTAAATCGTCCTGATGTAATAGCTGCAAAAGAAAATATTTTAAAAACAGATTACGAAGCGCGCGCTGCCAAAAGAGATTTACTTCCAAGTTTCACCATTATGGGCACTTTTGGCTTTAATGGTTATACAAGTTTATCTAAAATTTTTGGCGCACATACCGGTATGGCCGATTTATGGATAATGCCCAATTTAGATATTTTTGACGGGGGTCGAAAATATAACATTATGAAGTTAAGAAAACTTCAATACAAACAAGCTCAAAAAGAATATGAAAAAGCTGTTATTGCTTCAATTCAAGAGGTTAATGATACTTTAGCAATGATTAAAAAAAAAAATAAAAACTATAAATTATCGGAATATATCTTTGACATTACAAGCACTAAGGCGAAATTAAAGCTAAATAACAAGAATTACGGACTTGCAAACGAATTAGATTACATTTTGTATCAAACTGCTGAAATTTTAGCGCAAGAAAAGCTGGTTAGCGATAAAATAAATTATATAATTTCATCTATAAATTTATATAGGGCATCAGGCGGTGCTGATTATACAGAAAATCTATAGATTTAATTATCGTTAACTCAAAAATAAGGAAAAATCTCTTGGAAATTTTAGCAAAATTAAACGGGCTGGTTGGGATAGTTTTAATTCTTGGCATTTGCTACTTAATGTCTAACAATAAAAAAAGAATTAATTATAAAACAGTGGGTGTTGGATTAATCTTACAATTTGCACTTGCTGTTTTTATTATGAAAATTCCTTTAGGGGTTAAAATTTTTGAATTTTTGGCAAAAATAATTAATAAAATCCTTGCAGCATCAATTGAAGGTTCTAATTTTGTTTTCGGATGGTTAACATCATCCCCCGATAAGATAACAGAATTATTTCCTCAAAACGATTATATTTTTGCCCTTATTATGATGTCTACCATGATATTGATTTTAGTTATGGTAAATATTTTATATTATTACGGAATAATGCAAAGGGTAATCCTTGTTTTAGGAAAAGTAATGAATAAAGTTATGGGTGTTTCAGGTGCTGAAGCTTTATCAAATTGCGCAAGCCCTTTTGTTGGAAATATTGCGGCTCAATCATTAATTAAACATTATCTTCCAAATATGACAAAATCAGAAATGCTAGCAGTTATGACCGGTTCTACTGCTTGTATTTCAGCAAGCTGTATAGCTATGTATACAGGTTTTGGAATTAGCACAGAATACCTGCTTGCAGCTTCTGTTATGGCAATTCCCGGATCTTTTGTGGTGTCTAAAATTGTTTATCCTGAAACATTAGAACCGCAAACAAAAAAAGATTTTAAAATTTCAGACAAAAAAAATGATGTTAATTTATTAGCTGCAATTTCAAAAGGCGCATCAGAAGGTATGAGAGTTTCAATTAATGTTGTTGCCGTTCTAATCGGTCTTGTTGCATTGATTGCATTTTGTAATGAGATATTAGCTCATTTGGGATTATTCCTATTTAAATATCTTCATCTTGATTTATCTTTCATCGGAATCGATATGCAAAATTTATCCATTCAACTTATAGTAGGCAAAATATTTTCTGTTTTTGCAGCCTTAATAGGGGCAACTTGGGGAAATATTGAAATAGTTGGAAGATTAATCGGAGAAAAACTAATTTTAAATGAAACAATAGCATATATTGATTTATTGAAATACATAGATTTAGGTGCGCTAAGCCAAAAAAGCATAGTTGTGGCAACATTTGCATGCTGCGGTTTTGCTAATTTATCCACAATTGCAATACAAATTAGCGGTATAGGAGAACTTGCACCAAACCAAAGAAAAAATTTGGCAAGATTAGGTATAAAAGCTCTAATTTGCGGAACTTTAGTTAGTTATATTTCAGCAGCAATGGCAGGGGTTTTATTATAAATGAATGAAATTATTTCAAAAACAATTAAAATAACTTCAGATAAAATGCCTCCAAGTGTTGATTTTATCGAAAATGAAATCAAAAAATTAAACATAGAGCCCATAAGATGGGCAATTGTTGATGTTAATAATAAAGAGCTGACACTCAGCGTATCAGCTCTTAAATAATATTTTATTTTTATTATTAATTATCTTTTTTCTTAATTAACTTTGAAACAACGTTTAAAATTAAAAGAACGCCGATTAAACTTAGCGCAATAATTATAAACATACTTTTTGTACTTACGACAATTATTGACAATAAAGCACATACCATTGAAAAGCTGGCTAACAATAAAACCAATTTATCTTGCGAATAGCCTGCATGCAATAATTTATGATGAATGTGTTCAGCATCAGCCACAAAGGGGCTTGAACCTTTTAAAATTCTTCTTGTTGAAGAGAAAACAACATCCATTAAAGGTATTGCAAGAATTAAAATCGGCAAATACATACTAATACCTTCACTTGGTTTCACAATTCCTGTTATAGATAACGTAGCCAACAAAAATCCTGCGTATAATGCACCGGAATCACCCATAAAAATTTTAGCAGGATTATAATTAAACGTTAAAAATGAACACATTGCTCCCATCAAAATAAAAGCAATTAAAGCAGTTATTGGTACACTTGGTGCTAAAACCAATGACACTATTCCGATTGCAAGAGCCGAAATACTAACAATAGAACCCGCCAAACCATCAATACCGTCTATAAAATTAATTGCATTTGTAATTCCTACAATCCATAATAGCGTTATAGGATATGACATTATTCCAAGGTCAATATTTGCTCCAAAAGGATTATAAAATGTCTCAATTCTAACCCCTAAAAGAATAACTATTGTTGCTATTGCAATCTGAATAAATAATTTAAATTTAGCATTTAAGCCATAAACGTCATCAATTAAGCCCATTAAAAACATTAAAGAACCGCCTGTGATAATGGCAGATAGGCCTTGACCTTTAGGGTAATAACTTAAAACCACCAAAAATAAAAAAGTTAACATAACAGATGACCAAATTGCAACCCCGCCAAGACGAGAGATTTGGCCATGGTGGATTTTTCTTTCATTTGGAACATCAATTAAATGATTTTTCTTTGAAAAATAAATAACTAAAGGCACTATAAAAATACCTAATAAATAAGCTATTATTGTTCCTAAGACGTGTGCTTGAGATAATTTTATCATAATTTTTCCTTACATATTTTCATACAATGGAAACTGTTTGCACAATTCCAATGATTGTTTTCTTAAATTTTCTTTTGTATCTTTTTCCAAAATTGCATCTGCTATAATTTTTGCAATTTTTTCCATTTCAGGTTTTTTCATTCCTCTTGTAGTTGTTGCAGCAGTTCCAATTCTAACCCCTGAAGTTACAAAAGGAGATGTAGGATCGTTTGGAACAGTGTTTTTGTTTGCTGTTATTCCAACTTCTTCTAATAAATTTGCAACATCTTTACCTGTTTTATTTAGTCTTCTCAAATCAATTGTCATAACGTGGTTTTCAGATTTACCACCCACAATATCGATACCATTTTCAATTAATTTTTGAGCCAAATAAGATGAATTTTCAACAACTTGTTTTGCATAAATTTTAAATTCATCACTCAACGCTTCTTTTAGGGCTATTGCTTTACCAGCGATAATGTGCTCTAAAGGCCCTCCTTGAATTCCTGGGAACACTGCTTTATCTATCCCTTGAGCATGTTCTTCTTTACACATAATTATCCCGCCCCTTGGGCCTCTAAGTGTTTTATGGGTTGTAGTTGTAACAAAATCAGCATAAGGAACAGGACTTGGGTGAACTCCGGTTGCGACAAGAGCAGCAATGTGTGCTATATCAACCATAAAATAAGCACCAACTTTTTTTGCAATATTTGAAAATCTTTCAAAATCGATTATTCTTGAATAATTGCTTGCACCTGCAATAATCAATTTTGGTTTGTGTTCAAGCGCTTTTTTTTCTACGTCATCATAATCAATTACGCCATTTTCATCAACACCGTAAGAAACAACATTGTAATTAATTCCTGAAAAATTAACACTTGAGCCATGGGTTAAATGCCCGCCGTTTGACAAATCCATACCTAAAATTGTATCGCCTGTTTTTAGTGCATATAAAAACACTGCCATATTAGCTTGTGCACCAGAATGAGGTTGAACATTGGCATGGTCGCATTTAAATAATTCGCAACATCTTTTAACAGCCAATTCTTCAATTTTGTCTATAAATTCGCAACCGTTATAATATCTTTTATAAGGCTTACCTTCAGCATATTTATTTGTTAAAAT
>CALURR010000085.1 GCA_944323195.1 Candidatus Gastranaerophilales bacterium | reverse complement strand
AGTTTCATCATCATAAATTATTTCTGTTTGAGATTTTAAGATTCTAGTACTAAATTTACCTTCTTGAATATACTCAGGATTATCTATAAAAGAACTATTTCCGTCCGAATATCGACTTATTATTGTTTTATCTGAATAAGTTTCAGTTCTTTCTTTTGTTGTTGAGCCATCTGGATTTAGCATATAAGATAACTTAATTTTTGTTCCTGTTTCAGAATCAATACCATCAGCAACAATTTCCATTGAAGTACCCATGCCATTTTGCAATTGAACATAATTTATGTCAGATATTCTATGGGTAATATTGTTATTTTTAATATAATTAATTATTTTTACAACGGCATTATTGTCCCTGCAATTAATCAAAAACATAAAACTTTCTTTAGAAAACAAACAATCTCCGTTTGAGTCCTTTATGCTTGCAAGTGTTTTAGCTTTTCCATATCCATACTTGCTATTCATTATAGAAACAATGTCAGTACCATTAAGCATAGAATTGCCGTCTGCATCTTTTATATTCAAAAGTCCCATTGCTTTATCATATAGTCTTTGACTAAATGTATTTAAATAACGAATAGAATTAAAATCAAATAGATTGCTTCCATCAGAGTTTCTCATGTTTGCTAATTCTATAGTTCTTTGATAAGTTTCATAATCTGAATCAATTAAATATTTAATATTTAAATTATTAAATAAAGGAGTTCCATCAGAGTTTTTAATATTTGCTAATTCTACCGCCATTTCATAAGTCTGCTGGTCTAATTGTACCAGATTTTTAATTGATATATCATCAAATAATGGCTTACCATCTTGATCTTTTATATTTTTAAGCTCTAACATTCTGTTTTCAATTTGCGAGTCAAATAATTCACCATCAATAACACTTTTTTCTTCCGCAACGTCAATTTCTTGTCTGTCAACAGAATTATCACCCGCTTCAGGTTCTTCTATTTTTACCGTATCTGTTTGTCTTGGATTTTGTTCTTGCATTTTAAAGTCTTCGCTTGTAAATTCAATTTCGGCATTTTTCAATGGTTCTGCTTCCAAAGTTCCATCAAGCTGTGTTTTTTGTTCAGTTTCCAAAGTTAATTGATTTGAATATTTATTCACCTTTTCGCTGGCTAAACCTGTTAAAATACCAATTAATTGGTTTTTACTTTCGCCCAAGAATCTATCTAGTGTCCAATAATCTTTACTATCCATTAATTCACCTGTTGTAATTAATGATTGACCTTGAGATATTGTATAATCTGCAGCTAAAGATAATGCTGTATCAGCTGTTGTTTCAGCGCCTTGACCCAAAATATATTGACCAACTTTTCCTATTCCCATTTGCATGGCTTTTGAAGAAACAGCATTGTGTAGCGAACCCGTAAATCCGCCTATAATTCGACCTGCGCCATAAGAAGCTAATTCAACACCCGTTTCTAAAGCTAAATCTTTAACTTCATCACCTGTTAAGCCATTTTTATCTGTAGCATTATCAACTAAATCCATAGCATTATCAACAAACATACCTCCAAGGGAGATATATTTGCCTGCAGCCATTAATGGTATACCAACTGCTACACCTCCTGGAATAATAGAAATAGCTGCTCCAGCAACAATGCAACCAATGCCTGCCAAAGATATTTTACTAGATAAATTTTCTGAGAAGGTTTCTTGATCAGCTGAATATTTTTCAACAAGTTCAGAATAAATTTTATCTTCGCCCATGACAGATGATTGAGCTAAATAATAATCTTGGGCTATATTTTCTATAGATAATCCCAACTTTTCTTCAATTTTTTCAAAATATTCAGGGTCATAATTTGAAGCCACAAGGCTTGCTTGATAAATATTTGATAGTTTTAAATAACTATCAATTTTTTCTGTTGAAAACTCTACTCCAAAGTAATATTCATAAGCTTCTTCAAAGGTCATATCGCCTTCATTATTTAGAGCTTTTGTTAAACCTTCAATAATTTCAGTTTGTTTTGATAATATTTCTTCGATATCTTTATCTGATACACCAAGACCCGTTAACTCTTTAAGTGCGTTATACCCGTCAGATATAATCCCATCGCTATTTTCTTGTTGTTCAAACATTTCTTTCATTGATTGAAGATTATTTGCAAGAATTGAGAGAACATACTGTTGATATTCTTCTTTAGTTTCAAAACCAACCTCTTGATTTAAGACTTGTTTAAAATATTCGTCAACACTTATTGTATTTCCGTTTTCATCAACAGGAATTAAAACATCTGATTTAATTTCAGATATACTATCTAAATTTATATCTAAACTTTGATAATTATTGTCTTCAACTGAAATATTAAGATTGTCACCTTTTTCTAATTCACTTATTGTTGAATTATATACACTTATCTTAGAATTTTCATTTTTGCCGTTAATAATTGCATTATCCGCACCTATAACAATTATTTCTCCTGTTTGTTTATCTTCAAAAACCTGAGTATCTTCATTAATATTTTCAAGAGTTATTTTAACTCCTTGAGATGTTGTATAGGTATATGTTCCTTTTTTCCATAAAACACCAAGAGCTCTATCTTCTTTAGGTTCAATCTTAACTAGGTCATCAGAGTTTTCCAATTGAGATAGGTCTATATTTTTTGTTGCTTTATTATCTGAAAAATAATTTTCCTGCTCAACATCAACCCTAGTGTTATCTAAGGCTGAATCAAGCTCTTTTTTATATACGCTTTTACTTCCAT
>CALURR010000084.1 GCA_944323195.1 Candidatus Gastranaerophilales bacterium | reverse complement strand
TTGATTTTAATTCTAAAAAGAAAAAAATAACCATAGAAAATATTCTTGATACTTGTGCAAAATATTTTTCCGTTGAAAAAGATGATATTTTATCCACCGCAAGAGCAAAAGAAATAGTAAATGCAAGGAAATATGCAATTTATTTATCCAGAGAATTGCTTGATTTAAGCTATCCTATTTTAGCAAAAGAATTTAGAAAAAATCACACAACAATTATGTATCAATATGATAAATTAAAAGATGATATAAAGACCAATAAAGCAATGCAAATTATATCTGATGAATTGACTGAACTAATTAAAAAATAAATCATGCAAATAAAAGTAAATGGCGAAATTAAAACACTTGAAAATAATATCTCTCTAAAAGAATTTTTAGAGAATTTAGAAAATTTACCAAAAGTTTTTGTTGTAGAATTAAATAGAAAAATAATCAACAAAAATGATTATCAATCAACCATTTTAAATGATGACGATAGCCTTGAAATAGTTCATTTTTGCGCAGGCGGTTAATAAAAAGAGGAAAAAATGAGAGCATATATAAGCGTAAGCAATAAAGAAAATATAGAAATTTTAGCTAAAAATCTTATAGATAAAGGTTTTGAGATAATCTCAACCGGCAATACCTTTAATTATCTTAAAGAAAAAGGAATAAATGCTACAGAAAGCTCCACTATAACAGGTTTCAATGAACTTTTAGGTGGAAAAGTTAAATCGCTTCATCCTGAAATTTTTTCCGGAATTTTAGCAAATTTAGACGAAAGAACAGATAAATCAATAAAAGCTTTTGATTTAGTAGCTGTTGATTTATATCCTTTTGAAAAATATCTGGATAAAGATATTGAAGAAGAAACTCTATTAAACAATATTGATATAGGAGGCGTTGCCTTATTAAGAGCAGCAGCTAAAAATTATCATAATGTTATAGTTATTTCATCAAAAGATGATTATACAATAGACCTTGATGAAATTGATGAAACAAAAAGACAAGAGCTTGCCCTAAAAGCTTTTAATAAAACCTCAAAATACGATTATTTAATCTATAAGAAATTCTCAAAATTATTCAAACAAGAAGAAAATAATAAACTCTATAATTTTAATAAAATTCAAGATTTAAGATATGGCGAAAATCCTCATCAAAAAGCGGGGCTATTTAGCTATGATAAAGAGCTTGATTGGGAATTATTAAACGGCAAAATAATGTCATATAATAATATTCTAGACTCAACATCAGCTCTTGAATTAGCAAGTGAATTTTTTGATGTGGCAGCCGCTGTTATAGTTAAACACACAAATCCTTGTGCAGTAGCTTTATCAGCTGATATTGAATCAGCTTGGGATAAAGCACTTGATTCAGACCCGATTAGCCCTTTTGGCGGTGTTGTTGCTCTAACAAAAGAAGTAACATTATCATTAGCTAAAAAACTATCTTCAATGTTTTTAGAAGTTATTTTAGCGCCATCATATTCAACTGAAGCTCTTGAAGAATTAAAGAAAAAGAAAAATCTAAGAGTTATTAAGATTAATACACCTTATGAAAAAATCTTAAATTTTTGCGATGAAGAAATTAAATTAACTCCTTTTGGCGCTTTAATTCAACAAAAAGATACAAAAGACCTTGATGTTTCAACTTTTAAGGTAATCACAAAGAAAAAACCGGAACAAAATGAAATTGAAGATATGATTTTCGCCTTTAAGGTTGTAAAACACGTTAAATCTAACGCCATTGTTGTTGCAAAAGACCTTAGAACCCTAGGCATTTGCGGCGGGCAGACAAATAGAGTTGCAAGCGTTGAAATAGCTCTAAATAAAGTTTGCGATTCAACAAAAGACGCTGTTATAGCTAGTGATGGCTTCTTCCCTGCAATAGATAACATCCAAGTTGCAGCACAAAATAGGGTTAGCGCAATAATTCAACCCGCCGGCAGCATAAAAGATAAAGAAATTATTGAAACAGCTGATAAATATAATATTTCTATGATAGCAACAGGTATAAGGCATTTTAAACACTAATGAAAAATGTACTTTCTAAAGAATCAAGAGCAATTTTTGGACTTAGTTTTGGTCATTTTAATATTGACCTATATGCAGCTTTATTGGTTCCCTTATATCCTTTAATAACATCAAATTTAGGAATAACTCTGGCTTCAATAAGTTCTATTATTGCCCTTGGCCATCTTGTTTCATCTATGATGCAGCCTGTATTTGGTTTTTTTTCTGATAAATTACGTCATAGGGTGTTTATGGTTTGGGGATTGGTTGTAACTTCAATTTTTATCCCTCTTGCAATAAAAGCAAATACAGTTCAATTATTTTTAACTTGTCTTTTATTGGGAATGTTGGGTAATGCCTTTTTTCATCCGCAAGTTAGTGCATTAGTTAAAGATTTTAATAAAAATAATCCTAATCTATCTCGTGCAATGGGAATATTTTTGGGTTTAGGAACAATTGGTTATGCCTTAGGACCTTACCTATCAACATATTTAGTCGGTAATTTTGGAGAAAATTCCCTATTGTATACATCAATTCTGGGGCTTTTAAGCGCAATATTTATGTACTTTTTTGTGCCTAAAAAACCATCAAGCTATTGCTACAATAAAGAAAATTTCTTTTTTATCATGAAAGAAATTTTAAAAAATAAAGTTTGTATGTTTTTGATGTTTATTTCTGTAATTAAATCAGCTCTTAGCATTTCTTTTGGAACATACATTCCATTTTTACTTAAAACTAAAGGTTTTAGCCTTGAAATTACAGGTTTAATTGTAACTTTATTTTTTATCTCAGGCGGTCTGGCTACAATATTCAGCTCAAAAATAGAGAAAAAAATAGGCACAAAAGGCGTTATAATTGTTTCATTTATTAGTGTTTTGCCTTTGATTTTATTATTTTTAAAATGCTTAAACTATAATAAATTCTTGGCTTGTAGCTTATTTATCCTAACAGGATTTTTTATTTTACTTTCAGTAGGAGTTATTTTAGTAAACGCTCAAAAAGCAATGCCAAAATATACAGGTGTTATAAGCGGAGTTATGCAAGGCTTTAGCTGGGGTTTGGGCGCATTATTTTTATCTCCTTTAGGTGTTATTGGTCAAAACTTTGGAATAGATAAAATTTTAATTTTAATGAGTTCAATTGCTTTTTTAGTTGGTTTATACACAATTAAAAATAAAGAACTTATCTAGCCATTTTTCTTTTATTTTGCCAAAAAAGATAAACAGGTATACCCAATAATGTAACAAATAGCCCCGGAACTGTGTAGTGTGGTTTAAAAATAGTTAGAGTTATAATAATAAAACCAGCTAAAATAACAAATAATATAGGCACAAAACTAGGCACTCTATAAGTATGATTTTGGCGAGGATACAATTTTCTCATTCTAAATATACCAAAGATTGTTATAGTATAGAAAATTAAAGATGAATAAATAACATAATCCAATAATTGAGCGTAATTTCCCCATAAAATTAAAACGCAAATCCAAAAACATTGAAGCCACAAAGAATTTTGAGGAACTCTTGTTTTTCTATCAATATAAGCTAATTTTCTAAAGAAAATTCTATCTTTTGCCATTTTATAATACACTCTAGAGCCAGTTAAAATCATGCCATTGGCTGAGCCAAAAGCAGACATAACAATAATTAGAGCAATTACAATTAAAGCCTTTTGACCAAAAATATTACTCATTAATTGTGCTACAACAATATTTTCAGGCGCATTTTTAATTAATTCTAAAGGTAGATTTGTTAAGTAAATCATATTTAAAAGAAAATATAATGATATAACAAGCATTGTGCCAATAAATAAAGCTTTTTTAATATTTTTTTCAGGCTTTTTAATTTCTGATGAAATAAAAGTTACATTATTCCATGTAATTGAAGCAAACAAAGCCCCTACAACACTCATGCCTATTGTTTTAATCAAATTAAAATCAAAATTTATCGGATTATTTGCTAAAGCAAAATTTAATTTTACAGTTTCAAGGCTAAAACCAAAAAATATTCCACAGATTATTATTGCTAAAACAGATATTACTTTTGCAACAGTAAAAATATTTTGAGTGAAAACTCCTGCTTTAATACCTCTGGAGTTAATATAAGTTATAAAAAGAACAGTTAAAATCGCAAAAATTTGCTGAGTATTTAAATTAAAATTTCCAATAGTTAAAACATTATGAATAGAGCTTATAAAAGGAAAAATAAGCCCGAAAAACTTTGCCATAGCAATACTAACAGCAGCAAGCGTCCCTGTTTGAATAACTAAAAATAATGTCCAACCATACAAAAAAGCGACTTCTTCATTGAATATTTTTTTTAGATAAATATATTGTCCGCCCTCTGATGGAATAGTGGAAGATAACTCTCCATAGCTTAGAGCACCCAAAAGTGTGATAATTCCTGCTAAAATCCAGATAATTATCAATAAAATTGCTGAATTTGTTTCTTTTGCAATGTGCGATGAAACAATAAATATTCCACTTCCAATCATAGAACCGGCCACGATTGAAATTGCGTCTTTAAGGGAAAGTACTCTTTTTAGTTCAGACATATGAAAATCATATCATAAAAATATTATTGTTGTTCATTTTGAGCTTTGTCTTTTTTTGAAAGTGCTTTTACAATCATATATTGCACCTTTGGAATTAAATAACCAAGAGCAAAAATTGAAACAACAACACCCAAAGAATACCTTAATAAATTGGTTCTTATATTTTTATTTGCCAATTTTTGAAGAAAATCACCATTAAATTCATTATTTTTTAAATTAGAATTAATTTGATTTATATAATCAACAATTGATTTTCTTATTGAGTCTAATTTTTTAGCTGAAACATATTTAAATTTATTAGATGAAGCCTCATCTGTTGCTTTTTCAAAAACTGATTTTAAAAATTTTGGGTCGGTTATTAAACCGTTTGATAAAACATCTTTTGCTTCATTTTTATCTAAAATCGGATTTTGTTCAAAAAACGGTTGCAGTTGGGTCATTAATTTTGCTTTTTCAAATTTTGAAGGAAAAATTTCAGTAAAATCTTTCAAAGAGACTATTTTTTTGTCTTTAAATAAACTATCTAATTTTTCTAAATCTTCTTTTGAAACTTCACCCACTGTTGATTTTAAAAATTCATTAAAATCAATTTTATCTTTACTTTCAATTAACATTTGATTAATTGAATTTAAAATTTTAGGGTCTATATCAGCGTTTTTAGATAAAAATGGCAATTTATTTAATAATTTAACTGTGTGTTTAGTTGCACAAAGATAAAAATACATTGATGTAATATCTCTAAAAAGATTGCCTATTTTCATTTGTGGCGTTTTAGCATTTAGACATCTACCTGAAACTACACCAAAATCAGTTATAAACAGTCTTGCAGTTGAATTGTTTTCTAAGATATGTGCAGCTGTTGCAGTTTTATCAAGTAATGAAGTGAATTTTATTTCATTATTTTTTGATTTTAAATTATTTTTAAAATCTTCAAAAGAACAGTTTTTTAACAAAGTATCTTTTTTATTTTCTTCTTTTTCTTTTGCAGCTTTTTTACTTAATTTGTAACTGATTTTAGGCAAAACAAAACCTATAAAATAAGTTGCCAAAGCTGTGCTGATTAAAATATTGCTTGCTTTAAAACCGTATATTTTAGGGTCTATTTTATTATTTTTTACAGGATTTCTTAAATAATCAAAACCAATATCAAAATCAAGTTGTGGAATTTTTAGGACATTTTTTCCGATAAAATCACCGATTTTTTTAAGCGTTTGAACGCCATAAATCCATATAATTGCACTTACACCTTGCTCTATTAATCTGTCAAAGGCTTCTTGTTTACCAAAAGTTTTATTTGCAACATTGGCTCTGCCTAAAGTTACTCCTGTTTCAATAGCTAGAGTTGGAATTGTTGCATTGGCATTATAAAAAGCTCCAAGAGGCTTTGCCAGAGCTGAAATATTTTTAAAATTTTGGTTTTGATTGTTAATGCGCATAACTTTTTATTTAAAACTTGTAAAATAAAAAGTTTGCTAGGTCGATTATTCAATGGTTTCTTTTAATTCATCCAAGCTATCAACTATTCTATATAATTCGTCTGTTGATTGAATTTTGCTTAAATATCCGTTTTTTAGCATATTTTTATATTGTAAATCAATTGCTTTGAAAAATTCTTTTCCGACTAAAATAACGGGTTTTTTGTCTTTTGAGTAATAATTTTGAGAAATTAAGGTGGTTAATTCTTGCATTGTACCACACGACCCTGGGAAAATGACTATTTCATCAGATTTTTCTCTAAATTTTTGAATTCTTTCAGCTTCGCTTGTTGTATAGACTAAAACTTTACAATGTTCTTTGTCTTCATCGCCCCATTCAGGTTGCATTATATAAACTTGATTTTGCTCTTTTGAGCCATTATTATAGGCACCATAATAAGCAGCTCCCATAATTCCATTATTACCACAACCTGTTAGAACATTGTTTTGATTTTGTACGACATATTTTGCAAAATCTGATGCCATTTGCATATAATTTAAAAGTTCAGCTTTGCCTTCTTCATTTTTTGGAGCGCTTGAAGCGCCAAGAATTGCATAGGTTTTATTTGCTCTAAATGTAGGTTTATTGAAATTATAATTTTGAATATTTTGTATTTTCATATATTAACCCTTATTTACATAATATCATAAAATATAATTTAAAATGTTAATCAGAAGTAATTACAATGGGAAGATTGTTATTTTGTTTTATTAAATTAATGGCAATTTTCATAAATAAAATTCCAGATTTGAGTAGTAATCATATAAAACCTCTGAATTTTTAAAGTTGTTAACTTAATTATTTATCCTTGAGTCTTATATTTTTGCAATCGTTAAAAATATTACCTAAAGTTGAATTTTTCCTCTTTTTATTAATTGTTGTCATATATTTTAGACAATATATTATTTAAACTCAAACAAGTCTTTTTCTGAAACTCCTAAAACATCGCAAAGTCTAAACAACAATCCTAGGCTTATTTTTCTTTTGGCGGTTTCTAATTTTGCCAAGTGTTCTCTTGAAATAGAGAGTTTTTCAGCTAACTCATTTTGAGATAAATTTTTTAATTTTCGGTAATGCTGAATATTTTGACTAAGTTTATAAAGTTTTATTTTTTCATCCATAATAAATCAAAAAAAACGCCGATTGCTCGGCGTTTTTAATATTTTATCTGTCTTATTTTTTAACTACTTTAATTGCGCTATCAGGGCATACCATAGCACATGTTCCACATCCTATGCATAACTCTGGATCAGGCTCAACACAAGGAGTTTGATATAAACCAACTTCTTTTGACCATTTCAAGCATTTTTTAGGACATTTAACCATGCAAAGACCGCAGCCCTTGCAAAGGTCAGTAAACATATACCAATCAGCTTTTCCTTTAGCAACATCTGCTACTTTATAGCCTTTATATTGAATTTCTTCTGCCATTTATACACCAACTTTCTCTACCATAGCCATGCCCATTTCAAGAGCTTTATAGTTCAATTCTCTTAACTCGGGTTTAGCATCAAATTTCTTACCAAGAGCTATTTCCATAGCATTTTTAATATCTTCAAGTTTTAGAACATTTGTAGCTTTCAATAATACACCTAAAATCATGATATTAAAAACACGAGCGCTCAACTGCTCATTTGCAATTTTATTTGCTTCAACAGCAATTACTTCTTTGCATTTTGCAGTCGGTTTAGTAGTACAAACTGATGAATCATACACTACAACAGAATTTTCTGATGTATATGTTTCACATCTTGCAATAGCTCTATCAGAAAGTGCAATAATAATATCACCTTTTGCAAAACGAGGTTCGCCGATTTTTTCATCAGCAATTTGACAAAAAGCAACAGAAACACCGCCACGTTGTTCTACACCAAAATTTGGAATATATAGAATTTCTTTTCCTGCTTCATAACCTGCTTCAACAAGGATTTTTGCAACTGATTGAACGCCTTGTCCGCCTTCGCCTGCTAAAACTATTTTTGTTCTTGCCATAATTTACTCCAATCCTTCTTTAACAAGAAATTCTTTTACTTCAAAACATTCTTCCATTGTTTTTAATCTTTCCCAAGTACCTTC
>CALURR010000083.1 GCA_944323195.1 Candidatus Gastranaerophilales bacterium | reverse complement strand
TTTCGCCGTTTGAGAGAAAAAAGAAGAAAAGTGAACAATTACTTAAAGGCAAAAGAGGTTTTACTATTCATTAGACCCTGAAACGAGTTCAGGGTGACAAAGAAGCTATTGCGCGCACCCCAAGGGTGTTTCCAATCCCTAAAGCTCACAAGTTCGCTAAGGGATTGTGGGCATCGCCTATCGATAGTTGCAGCCTAAAAATGCCAATGCTCCACGCATTGTCATTTTTTTAACGGCTTCACTCCGGCTCACGCATTTTTTCCGCCTGTGGGTATTTCGGCTCTGTTTGGCTAAAGTCGCCAAACAGCCTCAATTATCCTACGTCGCAATCGTAAGGTTTTAATAAAGCCAAGCTCAACGCTTGTCTTTATTTTCACACACGGCTCACGCTTTTAAGTTCACCCTGTGAACTAAAGTTCGCTCGTTTGAGGATAATTTTCATGTTAGAATTTTTTTATGAAAACTTTCTATATCAAATCTCTTGGCTGCAAACAAAACCAGCTGGAAGGTCAAATAATCTCAAATGAACTAATTTCACTAGGCTATATTTCAACATCTAAAATTGAAAAAGCCGATATTTATATTCTCAATTCTTGTTCAGTAACTTCCCACACAGATTCTCAAGTTTCTTATCTTTTAAAACAAGCAAAAAGAACAAATCCAAACATCAAAACAATTTTAATGGGGTGTGTTGCTCAAACCTACAAACAACACAACTCTTTTGACTACTCGAACATTGATTTAATCTTAGGCAACAGCGAAAAAATGCACATCAAAGATTACATCAAAAATCTTTCTTCAGACAATGAAAATTTCTTTGTTCAAGATATTTTTAATATTAAAAATTTTGAAAATAAATTTTTACTAAATCCTACTTCAACAAGGGTAAGCATAAAAATCCAAGATGGCTGCAACAATCGCTGCTCATACTGTATTATTCCCTATGCAAGAGGAAATTCTCGCTCAAACACTATTGAAAACATCCTTAAACAAATTGAACTTATATCTAATAAAGGCATAAAAGAAATTGTCTTAACCGGAATACACATTGGTCAATGGGGCTTAGAATTCAATCAAACCCTGCTTGATTTATTAAAAGAAATTGAAAAAACCTCTATTCCTCGCTATAGGCTTGGTTCACTTTATATTAATGAAATAAATGATGAAATGATAGACTTTTTATCAAAATCTGAAAAATTCTGCCCTCATTTTCATCTATCCTTGCAATCATTGTGCGATAAAACTCTTCAAGCAATGAACAGAAAATATACTGTAGATGAAGCACTAAAAACCATTGAAAAACTACACAAAAACTTTAATCTTCCTTTTTTAGGCTGTGACATTATTGTTGGTTTTCCAGATGAAAACGAAGAAGACTTTAATTTAACCTTTGAAAATCTAAAAAAAGCAAAAATGTCTGCAATTCATTGTTTTCCTTATTCAAAAAGAGAAAAAACTCCTGCATATTATATGGAAAACCAAGTTCAAGACTCAATCAAAACAAAAAGATGTCATATTATAATGGAGCTATCAAAAAAACTTCATCAAGAATTTTTAGAAAAAAACAAAAACACTCTAGGTGAAATTCTAATTGAAAGAAAATCTCCTAAAACCGGATTATATTCAGCACTAACAAGAAATTACATCAAAATTCATTTTAAAGATGATAACAATAATCTAAGACACACTCTAAAAACAGTCAACTTGGCTGATTTTGAACTAATGTAAACAAATGTAACAAAAATATATCCTTTTGATATTCTTTGCTAAAAAAAGTTTTTATATATATGTAGAGTATATCAAGAATATAAGGATGTGAACTATGGCAGCGTGCGTAGATAGCAGAATTACGTCAATTTTAATTAATCTTGATTTGAATGTAAATTCTAAATTGGTTGCAAATAAATACACAACATCAAAAGCAAACATAGAAGAAACTCAACATGGCACCAATAAAAAAACATATAAAAGTTTACGCTCAACCTTAAGAGAGTGCTATCTTACAGGCTCCCTTAAATATGGCAACAATTTTATAATGTAGATATTTTTTCTTTCATATCTTTTATTATCTGATATGTCATATAACAATCTTTAAGCGCCCTATGGGCGTTTGTTGTATCAATATTTAAATATCTTGCAATATTTGTCAATTTATGCGAGTTGAGTTCATTATATATTCTTCTTGCAAAGATTAAAGTATCAGAAAAATCATTAGGCAAAGTTTTTCTATATAATTTATTTAATTTCTTATTTATAAAAGCTAAATCAAATTTTATATTATGCCCCACAATTGGGTTTGTCTGTATGAAATCACAAAAATCATTTAAAACATTTTTTAACAAAGGCGCATTTTTTGTCATTTCTTTTGTGATACCGGTTAAATTTGAAATATAGCTTGAAATCTCTTTCTCGGGCTTGACCAAAGATGAAAACTCCTCAACAACTTTATTATTAACCACTTTTAGTGCACAAATTTCAATAATAGAATCATTTTCTGCGCTAAACCCTGTTGTTTCAATATCAACAACAACGCAATTTTCAGGCAAAAAATCAAGCATTGAAGGCTTTTTGTCGCTCAAAAGAATTTTTGGAATTTCATTTTCTATATTCAAATCAAAACTTAATTGCATAATTGTTATTTTAGCTCATTTTTTCTAATTATTTCTTCAACTTTTTGAAAGTCTTCAATTGTATCTATATCAATCACCCTTGGAGTAATATATGCTATAGGATTAAATCCTATAAAATCCTTTGTCTGCTTCATTGTATCCCAATGAAGTGCATAAAATGCGCCATTTTCAGCTATCATTTTATAATGTTCATCTGTTTCTTGGCGTCTTGGACGTATTCTAAAATCATATAAGGCTTCTAATTTATCATCGTGCAATATTCGCCACTTAGCATGAGTATAACCAATACTATAAGCACTAAAACAACTGTCGTAACCCTTTTTTTGCGCTTCAAAATAATATTCAAAAGCACAATCAATATATTTTTCATCCCTCAATGGACAAGTTGGCTGTAACAATACAACATAATCTGCTCTATAACCTTGTTTTTCAAGTTTCTCCATGACATCTAACATAACAGGAGCAGTTTTTGTTGTGTCTTGAGCCAATTCATTCGGTCTTTTTAAAATTTCAGCCCCATATTTTTTTGAAACTTCTAAAATTTCCTCGTCCTCGGATGATACAAGCGTTTTTGTAATATATTTAGATTTTAGAGATGCTTCAATAGTATAAGCAACCAAGGGTTTATCTAAAATTGGTCTTAAATTTTTTCTTTTAATTCCCTTGGAACCACCTCTAGCAGGGATTATACTTAATATCTCCATATTTTTTGAGCTTCCTTTAATTCCTCTAAATTAAATTCTAATTCTTTTAAATATCTTTTTAAGTTAGTTTTTGTTTTTGCTGAAATAAATTCTATTTTTTCATTTTGCCTTAAAGTCATCATATATTCATCTTTGGGTTCAAATTGATATTTTAAAAATACATATCCAACAATAACGCTATTAAAAACATCTATCCAATTAATGTCATAACCTTTTGTATAAAATTCAACATTTATATCATCAAAAAAGCTGTTATAGCCTAATAAATATAAATCATTATCATAAGTTAAAATAATATCAAAACCCAAAATACCAATATATTCTTCATCTTGGCTTGATAGAGCTTGAATTGTGGGCATAATTATTTCGCTATGGATTTTATTTTCCAATTCTTCATCTATAAATTCAGGGTTAAAATATGCAATATCATTTCTATATTTTGCACTTTTTCCGATGATTTTTGCACTGTAACCATCTGATAAAACCCATATTGAAATATTTTTCCCTTCAATATAATCTTCTAATAATATTTTTTTATTACCGCTATTAAAAAAATCATTTATAACTTTTTGGGCTGAATTAAGTGTTTCGCAGGCCAAAGAACATTCCCTATAAGAACGATTATCAGGTTTAATAACTTGGGGTATATTTGATTGTTTAAAATATTCAAGCGCTATTTGAGGTTTCTCAGCAATTAAAAACTTGGGGGTTTTTATTTTATTTTTATACATAAATTTCTTTGCTGCTGATTTTGAAGTACAAATTCCAATTGCTTCAATAGAAGGCGAAAATGCGCTTATATTTTTAGAACTTAGAATTTCTTGTAAACCAAGATTAATATATTCCTCATCAATAATTAAAACTAAATTTATTTCGTTTGCTTCACAAAATTCGACAATATCATTTGTTTCTTTAAAATCAACACAAAAATCAACTCCTGATATTATAGAAAAAACAATATTATTTTTATCCTGTTTAAATAAATTATAAAAAGCCCTTGCGCTATAATTAGTTCCTAAAATTAATATTCTCATAAGTTTTATTATATCATAGTTTTGAGTTATTCAATTTACATCTTAATATGCTATAATCTAACATTATTTATTTAAGGAGTTTTCAAGTTGGAAGATAACAAAAACAAAACTGAATTTAAAGATTTTGAAGAAGAAACACCTGATAATATAAAAGAAGAAATAGAACAAATGCAAAAAGAAGTTTCTATCCCTGAAGAAGAAACTCAAGAAGAAGAATCCCAAGAAACAGAAACAATAGAAGAAATTGAAGAAGCCATTGAAGAGTTAGAAGAAGAAAATCAAAATGAAACTGAAGATATTTCAAAATGGGAAGAATTAAATTCAAATAATGACGTTGTAAAAAAATATATTATCTATATTTCTAAAGATTTTGTACCATATATTGATAGTTTAACAGTTGACGAAAGAAGTGCATATATTAATGACGCCATTCAAACCAAACTTGACTTAGAAGATGTTAAAAAACAGAAACAAAAGAAAATAAGACTCTTTATTCATCTTATAATCACTATAATAACAATATGTTTAATGACTCCTGTGGCTCTTTTAGGAGTTCATAAAGCAATAATGATGACATTTGAAAATTACAAATATTCTCAAGAAAGCTTTGAAAAATTATACAAACAACGTTTTGAAAAAGACAAAGCCTATATTCGTTCTGTTCAATATAACAAAGAAATGGCAAAGAAAAATAAAAAATAAAAAAAGACCGAGATTATTCTCGGTCTTTTTGTTGGTTTAAGTAATTACTCTTTTGTATATTCAGCATCAATTACATCATCATCTTTTTTATTTTCAGTTGTTGATGAATTATCCTGAGCATTACCTGAAGCTTCGCCGTTTTGTGCTTCTTGTTGAACTTGTTGGTAAGCTGCTTGAGAAATTGCATACATTGTTTGTTGTAAATCTTCTGATAGTTTTTTCAATTCATCATTAGATTTATTAGCATCCAATGCTTCTTTTAGAGCTTTCTTTTGTTCTTCAAGTTTTGTTTTATCAGAGTCTGAAATTTTACCTTCAAAATCTTTAACAATTCTATCAGCAGCGCCAATTAAAGATTGAGCATTATTTTTAACTTCTGCTTCTTCTTTCTTTTTCTTATCGGCTTCAGAATTCATTTCTGCTTCTTTAACCATTCTATCTATATCTGATTCAGATAAGTTAGATGAGTTTGTAATTGTGATTTTTTGTTCTTTATTTGTAGCTTTATCTTTAGCTGTAACATTTACTATACCATTAGCATCTATATCAAATGTTACTTCGATTTGAGGCATACCTTTCATTGCTGGTGGAATACCGTCTAATCTAAACATACCAAGTGATTTATTGTCGCTTGCCATTGGTCTTTCACCTTGTAGAACGTGAATATCAACAGCTGTTTGATTATCATCTGCAGTTGAGAATGTTTGAGATTTTGAAACAGGAATTGTAGTGTTTCTAGGTACTAATGGAGTCATAACGCCGCCTAGTGTTTCAATACCTAGTGTTAAAGGAGTTACATCCAACAATACAATATCTTTAACTTCACCGGCCAATACGCCTGCTTGAATTGCAGCACCAACTGCTACAACTTCATCAGGGTTAACTGATTGGTTAGGTTCTTTTCCTGTGTATTCTTTAACTAATTGTTGAACAGCAGGAATACGAGTTGAACCACCAACTAATACAACTTCATTCAAGTCTGATTTAGAAATACCAGCGTCTTTAATAGCTCGTTCAACCGGAGTTTTACATCTTTCTAATAAGTCATGTGATAATTCTTCAAATTTAGCACGTGATAAATTCATATCCAAGTGTTTTGGACCATTTGCGTCAGCTGTGATAAATGGAAGATTGATATTTGTTTCAACAACGCTTGAAAGTTCACATTTTGCTTTTTCAGCAGCTTCTTTCAATCTTTGCATTGCTTGTTTATCATTTCTTAAATCAATACCTTCTTGTTTTTTAAATTCTTCACATAACCAATCAATAATTTTTTGGTCAAAATCATCACCACCAAGATGTGTATCACCTGATGTTGATAAAACTTCATGAACACCATCGCCAATTTCAAGAACTGAAACATCAAATGTTCCACCACCAAGGTCGAATACTAAAACTTTTTCAGAAGTTTGTTTTTCAAGACCGTAAGCAAGTGCTGCTGCTGTTGGTTCGTTAACGATACGAAGAACGTCTAAACCTGCAATCTTACCGGCGTCTTTTGTTGCTTGTCTTTGAGCGTCATTAAAATAAGCAGGAACTGTAATAACAGCGCTTGTAACTTTTTCACCCAAATAGGCTGAAGCATCATCAGCTAATTTTCTTAAAATCATAGCTGAAATTTCTTGTGGGGTATAATCTTTACCATCTATATTTTTTTTGTAATCTTCACCCATGTGTCTTTTGATTGAGATAATCGTGTTATCAGGGTTTAAGATTGCTTGACGTTTTGCTAATTGACCAACTAATCTTTCGCCGTTTTTTGCAAAACCAACGATTGAAGGAGTTGTTCTAGAGCCTTCAGCGTTTGCAATAACAGTCGGTTTACCACCTTCCATAACCGCAACAACTGAGTTTGTTGTACCTAAGTCGATACCAATTGTTTTAGCCATAATTAATATATCTCCTTTTTTATTATATTTTTTCTATATAACTAAATTAGCACTGTTTTTCAAAATCATTTAAAAAATAAACAATTTTTTAATATTTTGTTTTTTAAGGTATAATTTTTTTATGATTGAAAGATATTCTAGAGATGAAATTTCTCAAATTTGGGAATTAGATAAAAAATTTTCATATTACTTAGATGTTGAACTTGCAGTTATTAAAGCACAAGTTGAATTAGGTAATTTTAGCCCTGAAATTTATGAAAATATTAAAAACACAGCAAAATTTGATGTAAAAAGAATTGATGAAATAGAAAAAATAACTCGTCATGACGTTATTGCTTTTTTAGAAAATGTTAATGAAAATGTTGATAGAAAATTTTCGCCATATATCCATAAAGGTTTAACAAGCTCTGATGTCATAGATACAGCCTTTGCACTACAAATAAAAGATTCATCAAAAATTATAAATAAAGATTTAGACGAATTAATTGAAGTAGTAAGAAATCTTGCTTTTAAACACAAATACACAGTATGTTTAGGAAGAAGCCATGGGATTGGCGCTGAAGTTATAACATTTGGGTTTAAATTATTAAATTTATTAGATATGCTAAAAAGAGCAAAAGACAGATTTAATTATGCTCTAAATGATATTCTGGTAGGACAAATTTCAGGGCCTTGCGGAACTTATTCAAATATTGACCCGAAAGTTGAAAAAAAGACTTGTGAAATTCTAGGCTTAAAACCTGCTAAAATTTCAACTCAAGTTATTGCGCGCGATAGACACGCAAGCTATATTCAAGCAATTTCTTTAATTGGAGCTGTGATTGAGAGTTTTTCAATTGAAATAAGACACTTGCAGCGCTTTGAAGTTGTTGAAGTTGAAGAAGGTTTTTCAAACGGTCAAAAAGGCTCATCAGCTATGCCCCATAAGAAAAACCCGATTGCAAGCGAAAATTTATCAGGTTTAGCTAGGATTTTAAGAAGCAATACTATTTCAGCTATGGAAAATATTGCTCTTTGGCATGAAAGAGATATTTCTCATTCATCAGTTGAGCGAATAATTTTCCCTGATAGTACAATTTTAATTGATTATATGCTTCATAGATTTAAAGGTGTTTTAGAAAATCTTGTCGTAAAAGAGAAAAATATGTTGAATAACATAGATAGATACGGCGGAATTATCTATTCTCAAAGCTGTTTGTTAAAACTTCTAGATTATAATATGACTCGAGAAGAAGCCTATAAAATCGTCCAAAAAGAGGCTCTTGAAGCGTTTAATAATAACGGCAATTTTAAAGAAGCCATGAAAAAACATTTATCAAATGCTGATATTGATGAATGTTTTAATCAAGAAAAGTATTTAAGAAATATTGATAAGATTTTTGATAGATTTTAAAAAAGGGCTTTAAAAGCCCTTTTTTGGTTTATAATTCTGTGACACAGCGCACCGAAAGGGCGGTCGTACGATAGTGGTCATTCTGACCCCAACCACCACTACCCAAGTAGTAACAGTAAGCATGGGCAAAATCATTAACAGTAGTACCACTCCACACGAAGTACGGGAGACACCAATTAAAGCTCGACCCTGGGCAACTATCCGCACGGTCACACTGAGCTGAAGAGTAACCTGAACCGTAGTCGCAAAGTTGAAGTCCGTTAACGCCTTTACCCATTGAATTTGCATTCCAATTAGACATTTCAGATGTTGTCGCTAAGCGCCAAGTATAGCCTCCTGCGCTAAAGTTTTTACAAATATATTCAGCAGCATACCAATCGCATATCGTCCTATTGCACCCTGAATACCCTCCTCCGTTTCCATTATCACACGGATATGCAGTTGCGCCTTTCCAACAGCATTTTGTTGAACCGTCTGGACTACATGTTTGGTTAATCTGAACTACATTAACTCCGCTTGGAATAGTTAAAGCACTGCTATCACCCATGTTTCTTCTTGTAATACAAAGATTACCAATTTGCATAAAGTCGCTACCAGAACATGTAAAATCAGCTTCGCAAGCTTGATTAGCTGTTGCAGTTCCCATATGATACCCATCAGCACATTTTGTGCATTTAGTCATATTGCACTCATTACAACTTGAACCGAATTTAGTTGCACAATCAACACTGCATTTTCCATCTTTTAAAATGTAGCCGCTATCACAAGATAAACAAGTTGACCCACTACAAGTTAAACACCCATCACTAATTTTATCAGCGCAACTTTGAGGCATGGATGAAACACAGCGCACCGAAAAGGCGTACGTGCGACTGTAGTAATTCTGAAACCAACCACCACTATCCAAGCAGTAACGGTAAGCATAGGAAGAACCATTAACAGTACCACTCCACACGCTGTACGGGGCGCACCAATTATTGCGCGACCCTGGGCAACTAAACGTACTGTTACACTGAGCTGAAGAGTAACCTGAATTGTAGTCGCAAAGTTGTAGTCCGTTAACGCCTTTACCTTTAGAGTTATTTGCCCAATTAGACATTTCAGATGTTGTCGCTAAGCGCCAAGTATAGCCTCCTGCTTTGAAATTCTTACAAATATAATCAGCAGCCCACCAATCACAAACTGTTCTTGTGCAACCGCTATAACTTCCGCCATTATCATTATTACAAGGACTTGCAGTTGTACCTTTCCAACAGCATTTATTTGAACTACTTGGATTGCAAGTTTGACCAGTATTAACTACATTAACCCCACTTGGGATTGCAAGCGCTGTGCTATCACCC
>CALURR010000082.1 GCA_944323195.1 Candidatus Gastranaerophilales bacterium | reverse complement strand
TAGCATCAACATAACCACCTGTGCCATATAGCCACGATGTTCTTAAAATATAGAACTTTTTAGTAGCTTTCATAATTTCTCGTTCACCGGCTAGTTTTGATTTACCATAAACATTAATAGGATTAGTTGCATCAGTTGTTTTATATGGTGTTGTTGAAGTGCCGTCAAATACATTATCTGTGCTAACATATAAAATTGGAATATTGTGTTTTTTTGCAATATTTGCAATATTTCTTGTACCTAATTGATTAACATCATACGCTATTTTAGGATTATCTTCAGCTTGGTCAATATTGGTATAACCGGCAAGATGGATGATAAAATCAAGAGAGATTTTATTCATAATCTCATTAACCATTTTTGTATTTGTAATATCAAAAATCTTAGAATTACAAGCCCAATATTGCCAACCTTCCTTATCCAGCATAGGACAAAGCGATTTACCCAAAAGACCTGTTGAACCTGTAACCAATAATCTCATATCGTATCCTTTATTAATGAGAAAAAATAATACTACTTTAGCTTTTTATATCATTTAATTATGATAAAATCAATATTATGAAGAAATGTGCTTATTTAATCTTAATATTTATTGTAATTTTTACATTTATTGCTTTAGTTTTCAAAAAAGACTACGGTTTTGATAAAACTCCTATTTTAAACGAAGAACCATTAAGAACCCCTTATAAAAATGTTATGGGTTATAAAAATATTACCATTAACAATATTGACTATCTTCAAACACTTTTACCTCTTGGTAAATTTGGAGGAACATTTACAACAAGCATCTTAGGTGAACCTAAAACCTTTAACCCCTACAATGCTAATGACGCAACAAGCGCAGAGCTATCAGAAATCATGTATGATGGTTTAACTCAAACAAGCCCTAATGATGGAAGTGTAATACCCAAATTAGCAAAAAGTTTTGAAGTTTTACCGGATAAAAAAACATATATAATTCATCTAAGAAAAGGTATAAAATGGTCTGATGGGGTTGAAATAACAGCTGATGACGTTTATTTTACATATAACACAATAATCTTTGGCGGCTTTGGTGATGGCTCCGCTAAAGATGTTATGACAATTGACGGACAATTGCCAAAAATTGAAAAATTAGATAAATATACTGTAAAATTCACAACCCCAAAACCCTTTGCACCATTTTTAAGGAATTTATCCAGCGCAATTGTACCAAAGCACATTTTTGAAAAAGTAACAAATAAAGGCAAAGAATATTTTTTAACCTAGCAAGGTATAGACACGAAATTAAACAATCTTGTTGTATCCGGCCCTTTTAAACTTGCTGAATATTTACCATCACAAAGAGTGGTTTACAAAAAAAATCCAAATTACTATCTTGTAAACACAAAAAACGAAAAACTGCCATATATAGATAAATTAGTTATGCTAATTGTGGGCGATATGAATAACCAGACCCTCAAATTCGAATCAGGTGCAATCGATATGCTAACTATCAGCGCATCGTTACTAGATAGATATAGAGAACTAAAAAAACACAACGATTTTGAATTATATAATCTAGGACCTACAACCAACACAACATTTATTGTGTTTAATTTAAACAACAGAAAAAATAAAGATGGAAAATATTATGTAAATCCAATTAAGCAAAAATGGTTTCAAAATAGAAACTTTAGAACTGCTATTGATTGGGCAATTGATAGAGATGACTTAATCTTAAATATTTTTTCAGGTCTTGCAAGCCCCTTATATACAGCAGAACCTGTTAACAGCTTATTTCTAAATGAAAAAATTGCACAAGGACACAAAAAAGACCTCGACTACGCTAAAAGTTTGCTTAAAAAAAGTGGTTTTTATTATAAGGATAATAAATTATATGACAAAAACAACAACAGAGTTGAATTTGAACTTTTGACAAACGCAGGAAACACTCAAAGAGAAGCAACAGGCGTTTCAATCAAACAAGACCTAGAAAAATTAGGAATAAAAGTCAATTTCAAAGCGATTGAATTTAACAGCTTAATCAATAAAACACTAAATTCTCTTGATTATGACTGCATCATTATAGCTCTTACTTCAAATGTTTTAGAACCAAACGCAGGCTATAATGTTTGGACAAGCAATGGAGCATTACATCTTTTTAATAAAAGAACGCAAAACGACCTAAAATCAAGTGATAAACCATATAAATTTGAATTAGAATTGGATGAACTATTCAAAAAAGGTGCACTTGAGCTAGACTTCAATAAAAGAAAAGAAATTTATGATAAATATCAAGAACTAATCGCACAAGAAAACCCAATGGTCTATTTATATGCACCATTGAATATTAATGCAATAAGAAACAAGGTTAAAAACATATATCCGACAGAGCTTGGCGGTTTAATCTATAATATCGCTTCAATTTACATTGATGATTAAGTTTTATTAAGAGGCTAATTTTCAAATTTCATATTTTATGTATAATCGTGATATGAAAAAATTAGCATTAACATTTATACTTTTATCTTTAATTACTTCATACGCAATGCCTGTGTATGCTCTTGATAACAAAGAACAAAAACAGACAGCAGAAGTTGTTCAAACTGAAATAAGTTCAAAAATTAAAAAAGAAATAAAAGATTCAATTATAGAAATTTACGGCAAAGAAAACGCTGATTTAATATATGACAACGTAATTAAATTAGCAGAAAAAGCGATACAACAAAGACCTGAAAGTCTATTGGATCAGGATTTAAAAAGAGACTCTGACTGGTATAAAAATGAAATCATTTATATGTTTTACGTTGATCAGTTTGGAGTAGTTCAAAATGATAAAGAAAACACTTTCAAAGATACAAGCAAAATGTTTGATTATCTTGAAGATTTAGGTGTAACAACTCTTTATATGCTTCCTTTTGCAGACAGCCCCATGAAAGATATGGGCTTTGATGTTAAAAATCCCAAAACCGTTAGACGCGATTTAGGGGGAATGGCAGAATTTAAAGATTTTGTAAAAGAAGCAAAAAAACGTGGTTTTAAAATCAAAGCTGATTTAGTTCTAAATCATTTTTCTGATACCCACGAATGGTTTAAAAAGCTTCAAGACGGAGATTTAACTTATCTTGACTATTTTATTTGGCGAGAAACAATGCCGGAATATAAAAAATATCAAGATGAAAAACTGGGAACAGTCATTGAATATAAAGAAGATAACGGCTTAATTTCAAAAAGAAGATTGATTTTCCCTGATAACACTGAAAACAACTGGAGAAAAATAACAGTTAAAAATAAAGACTACTATTTATATCACACCTTCTACCCTTTTCAACTGGATATAAACTGGCAAAACCCTAATGTTTTATATTATGTTTTAGATATAATCTCCAATTGGGCAAATTTAGGTATAGATATATTTAGAATGGACGCTATTCCATATTTATCAAAAGAGGCTGGAACCAATGCCGAAAATTTACCTAAAACACACGCAATTATAAAACTTTTAAGCAACTATATACAACTAAGCGCGCCATCAAGCGTAATTCAAGTTGAGGCTTGTCAAGTTCCAAAAGAAATTCTACCTTATTTTGGAAAAGAAAGAACAGTTGAACTAAACATTAAAAATGAAAAAAAAGAAATAAAAAGAACCTCAGAAGCGCAAATTGCATATCATTTCCCATATATGCCTGCAATCTGGGCAAGCTTAGTTACAGAAGATAAAAAATATTTTGTTGATGCATACAAAAACACTCCCTCAATACCCGAAACCGCTTCTTGGGCTGTATTTTTAAGGGTACATGATGAATTAACTCTTGAAATGGTAAGCCCTGAAGTTCGCGAAATTGTTTTTGATGATTTAGTTTCAAAAGGAGCAAGTTTTAGAAAAGGTTTCGGTGTATCAGGAAGATTAGCAAACTTTTTAGATAAAGACCCTGATAGAATACAAGAAGCATTTTCTATTTTAATGTCTTTACCGGGAATTCCTGTGATTTATTATGGTGATGAAGTGGGAGTTGCAAATAATTTTGAAAATGCTAAAAAAATAGCCCAAAAAAGAGCTCAAGGAGAAAAAGATAACAAAAAATCTTTATTATCCGCATTTGACTCAAGAGATATTCATAGAGGTAATGTTCCTCAAAAACTTTTCTATGGTTCTACTAAAGGCTACTATGAATTTAATTCAAGAGTGTATAAAAAAGTTAAAAACCTTATCGCACTAAGAAAGAGCTTGCCTGTAATGGTAAATGGCGATTTTGATATTTTAAAAACAAAATTAAAAAACAATTTTGCCTACATTAGAAAAAACAAAGACAAACAAATTCTTGTAATACACAATTTATCCAAAGATAAAACTGTTGCACAAGTTAGTTTGCCAACTGACATTATCTTAAAAAATGGCGGCAGCATTAAAACTCTAAAAAATTTGATAAATGACGATAATATAAGAGTTAATATTTCTCTGCAAAATAAAACAATACACCTTAGAATGGCACCATATCAAACCTTATGGCTTGAATTATAATGTTTATCAATTTTCAGGATTAACGCAATGTCTGATTTTTCAAGATTAGAATTAATGTATGGATTAGAAAATATCCAAAAACTTAAATCAAAAAAGATTATTGTTTTTGGAATAGGCGGTGTTGGAGGATATAGCGTTGAAGCCCTAACACGCTGTGCAATAGGAAAAATTGACATAGTTGATAATGATATTATTTCGCCATCAAACATAAATAGACAATTAATTGCTCTTAATTCAACCATTGGAAAAGCTAAAGTTGACGTTATGAAAAATAGGATGCTAGATATTAACCCTGAAATTGACGTTGAAACATACAAAATGTTTTTCCTGCCTGAAAACAAAGATGAAATTGATTTTTCAAAATATGACTATATAATTGATGCGATTGACACAATAAAAGCAAAAATTGCTTTAGTTGAATGTGCCAAAAAACATAATATTCCAATCATATCATCTATGGGAACCGGAAATAAAATTAATCCTTGTATGCTTGAAATAACTGATATTTATAAAACATCAGTTTGTCCTCTGGCTCGCGTTATGCGCCAAGAGCTTAAAAAAAGAAATATTGAAAAATTAAAAGTGGTTTATTCAAAAGAACAACCAATTAAAATTGAAAACACAAAAGGTAAAGCTGTTCCATCATCTAATTCTTTTGTTCCAAGCGTTTGCGGTTTAATAATTGCAAGCGAAGTTATCAAAGATTTAATTAATTAACAAATGAGGTCAATATGGAAAACAAATCACAAAAAGAAAAAATGCTAAGTGGTGAATTATATGATGCAGGACAAGATGGAAATTTATTCAATGATAGAATTAAATGCAAAACTTTATGTCAAAAATATAACAATTTGCCAATTGAAAATTTAGAAGAAAGAAAAGAAATAATAAAAAAAATACTATTTTCTACAGGAAAAAATTTTCATATTGAACAAACTTTTTTCTGTGATTATGGGTATAACATTTCAATAGGTGAAAATTTTTATTCTAATCATAATTTAGTTATCCTAGATTGCGCCAAGGTTGAGTTTGGCAACAACGTCTTTATTGGTCCTAATTGCGGGTTTTATACCGCCGAACATCCTCTTGATGTTGAAAGAAGAATAAAAGGTCTTGAATATGCTAAACCAATAAAAGTTGGAAATAATGTTTGGCTTGGCGGAAATGTTGTTGTTTTATCAGGGGTAACTATAGGAGATAATTCTGTTATAGGAGCCGGAAGTGTCGTTACAAAAGATATTCCAAAAAACACTGTTGCAGTTGGCAATCCTTGTAGAGTTATTAAAAAATTAGAAAACAACTAAAATTCTCCCTCACACCTTGTTTTGCAACAAATACAACACTTATTGTTATCAAGATTTATTTTTGTTGTATTAAAACCATTTCTTTCTATGATTGGTTTTTTGCAATTTTTGCAATATGTTGTTGAAGAATTTTTATCTAAAATATTTCCGCAATAAACATAATTTAAACCCTCTTTAAAAGCAATTTCTCTAGCTTTAAAGAGTGTTTTAGGGTTAGTTTTTTCTTTATTAAATTTATAGGCAGGATGATATGAGCTAAAATGAACAATAGTGTCTTTTCCAAGATTATCAACAATCCACCTGCATTCATTTTTCAACATTTCATCACTATCATTTTCACCTTCAATTAATAAAGTTGTAATTTCAAGATGAATATTTGTTTTTTCTTTTATGTAAATCAAAGTATCTAATACAGGGTTTAAATGCGCCAAACAATTTTTTTGATAAAATCCCTCGCCAAAGCCTTTTAAATCGACATTTATAGCGTCAATATATTTAAATAATTCTTCTCTTGGCTCAGGATTAATATAGCCTGCAGTTACAAGGATAGTTTTAATATTTTCTCTATGAGCTAAAATAGCTGTATCTAGTGCATATTCAAAAAATACAACAGGGTCATTATATGTAAAAGCTATACTTTTACAATTATAATTCTTTGCAATATCTACAATTTCACTTGGCTTATAAGGCTTTTCGGTTATTTGAATTTGACTATCTTTTTTTGTTAAATGCCAATTTTGGCAAAATAAACAACCCATATTACAGCCCAAAGTCCCAAAAGATAAGGTTTTTGAATTAGGGTAGAAATGATACAAAGGCTTTTTTTCAATTGGGTCAATGGCTAAACCTGTAGTTAGACCATATTTTGTTGAAACAATTTCATTATTAACATTTTTTCTTACTAAACAAAAACCCTCCTGATTAAGTTTTAATTTACAAAATCTTGGGCAAATTTCGCATTGAATTATATCATTATCTATCTTTTTTTGATATTTCATAAAATATATTATAATATTTTTTAAGATTATTTTAAATAGAAACGAGTTTAAAATGCAAAATTGCAAAAAACCAAGTGTTGATGGGATGTTTTATCCAAAAAATGCCGATGAATTAAATATTATGTTTGATAATTTTAAAAAAAATATTATTAAACCAAAAGAATATTCAAAAGCAATAATAGTCCCCCATGCAGGATACATTTATTCAGGAAACTTGGCCTACAATGGAATTAATTTTCTAAAGCCTGAAATTGAAAACATTTTTATAATTGCCCCTGCTCATAAATATTATCTAAATGAATGTGCTATATCAAATTATGACGAATTTATTCTACCTAATGGAAATATTAAAGTTAATAAAACAATAATCAATGAACTAAATCAAAAATTTAATATAAAAATAATTGATGAAGCATTTAATAATGAACATGCTATTGAGGTTCAACTTCCTATTTTAAACCACATCAAAAAAGATAAAAATTTTAAAATAATCCCGATTTTATCAGGAATAGATGATAGAGAAAAACTAAAAGAAATAATTAGCTATTATTGGAAAGATGAGAAAAATGGATTTATTATTTCATCTGATTTAAGCCATTTTCATAAACCCAACGACGCAAGAAAAATTGACCTCGACAGCGCAAATTTAATTGAAAACAATGAAACCGATAATTTTAATCCTCAAAGAGCTTGTGGAAGTGTAGGAATTTGTGCATTAGCTGATTTTACAAAAGACAATAATTTTTCTTTAATTAGAATAGCCATGCTAAATTCATCAGATATAACCCACGACAACAATAGCGCTGTTGGCTATGGTGCTTGGTTTTTAATTGAAGAAGAAAAAAATAAATATTTAAAAAAACACTATAGTGATTTTATCCTTGAAATATGCAAAAAATCAATAGAATTAAAAGGAAATTATTTCCCTAATGAATTTGATAATATCTTCAATCAATTAGGTGCAAGTTTTGTAACAATACAAAAAGAAGGGTTTTTAAGAGGTTGCATAGGGTCAATTATTGCTTATGAACCATTAATTAATAATTTAATTAAAAATGCCTATAATAGCGCATATAAAGACCCTCGCTTTATGCCATTAGATAAAAATGAGCTAGATAAAATAGAACTTGAAGTTTCGTTATTATCTACTCCTAAAAAGATGAGTTTTATAGATGAAAATGACTTATTAAATCAAATTGTACCATTTATTGATGGATTAATAATTAAAGATGGGAATTATCAAGCAGTTTATTTGCCTTCTGTTTGGGAGCAGTTGCCTGATAAAAAGTTATTTTTAAATTCCTTAAAGAAAAAAGCAGGTTTGAATGAAAATCATTTTTCAAAAACTTTTGAAGTGTATAGATTTTACACTGAAAAAATTAAATAAACTTTATATTTTCTTGCAATAATTCTTTTTTATGCTATCTTTAAACTACGAAAGGTTAGGTGAATATGAGAGTCAATAGTATTGTTAGTCAGTCTTTTGGAAACAAAAATTTAGAAACAAGAAAACAAAAAAATGACAATTTCTACACTTGGGTTTCTCAAAATAAAATTGTAGATGAATTAAGGTTATCAAAAGGTAGAGAAATAGAAAACGGCAAAAATCAATTTGCTTCAGGCATGCTTGAAGCAGGTTCATTATTATTGTTTTTAGGCGGCTTAGCTCAAAGTGCAGCTGTGAGCACTAAAAAGACAAAAGAAGGCACAGGTCTTGCCCTTGGTTTGCTTACTGGTGCATTAGTTACAAATGTGGCTTCAAAATTAATCGAGGCAAAAAATAAAATTGATGCTAATAAAACTGCTAAAGAACGCGGTTTTAAAACAATTGATGAAGTAAAAAGCGCAAAAACTCAAGAAGAAAAATTTGAAGTTATAAAAGAACAATACAATGCTCATACTGTATAGCTAATTGAATTTACTAAAAAGCACTCTATATATAGAGTGCTTTTTTATTATATTATTCACCATA
>CALURR010000081.1 GCA_944323195.1 Candidatus Gastranaerophilales bacterium | reverse complement strand
TATTTATAGAATTAGCGCAATTGTGTAATCATCCTGTAATTTATGATATTTTGCCACAAACTGCAAGATTTTCTAAGATTGTTTTATCGAAACCATATGTTGCAAGATGGATGGATATAAATGAATTAATTCAAAGTATATCAGGTTATTTTAATGCGTTATGTGCTCAACTAATGCAAAAAAGAACTTACAAAGATGAAGATGTGCTAAATGTTCAAAAGTTATATATTGAAAATCTAAAAGGCAATTATAAAAAATATAACGCTACTGAGCAAAAAATCGTGGATGAAATTGAAGCTGATATTAAAGAATATAAAATTTTAGCTTCATATAAAATGAGTTTTGCTCAAAAGCAAGAAGAACTTCAAAAGAAAGTTGAAGAAATCATTTCAAAAACTGCTAAAAAACATATTAAATCAGAAGCTGATATTGAAAATCAAGATGAAATTGTTAATGAATTAATTAAACAAGGATTTTGGACAATGTCAGGCGGGGCTTGGTGTTCGGCTGGCGTTCCTGTGTTTGATAAAATGAGCAAAGGCGGAAAATATCCAATATTTAAACATTATAACTACAAAGGTGAAGATGTAACTCGTTTTGCAAATTTAGATTGTCAAACACCATATTATTTCTATCATTTTGAATTAAATAAGTATAATGGCGATGTTGTTGATTTCTATATGAATTATACTGAAAATCTTCAAAAAGAATTTAATTTTGATGGTTTTAGAGTAGATCATATTGATCATATTGTTGATGAAGTATCTCAAGACAAAAAAGGTCAACCTCTAAGCTATAGAATACCTGCTAAGGTTTTAGGGAAAGTTAATGCTAATCTTAAAAAGAAAGTTCCATATTTTGCGACACTAGCTGAATATATGCTATGGGACGGATATTTCAAGGAATATCATAAAGATATGAAATTTGATTTATTATGGGGTGATGATATTGTTGCTCAAAACATCAAGACTCCAGAGCAAATCATTAATGATAATTTAAGATTATCAACTTATAACCAAAAGAACTCTAAAACCAATCAATTATCTATTTTAAAGGGATATAATAATCAAGATGGTGAATTTAGAGATATTAATCAATATCCTGGACAATTAGGTGCTCAGGGGGCATTATTTAAATGGTTTAAGATGAAATTTATTCCGGGGGGTAAATTTGCATCTCGTCCTACTTTACTGGTTGATGGGGATGAAAGTTTCACTAAAGTTGGTATTGAAAGAGTTATTTCAAAAGAAACTTCAATGGTAAGAAATTATGATTGGAATTTCTTTGAAAAATTCAATGCAATAAATTATTTTGCTCAGCATGATAAACTTTTAAATCAAGGCAGAGCAGTATTACATAAACAAGAAAATAACGGTTTTGTTTGTTGGGAAGTTGTTCCTGATAATGATAAACAAAAATTAAAAAAAGATGAAAAACAAGCAACATATTTGATTGTGGCTAATTATTTTTCACCATCAGAAATAAAAGATGTTCAAGATAATTTAGGTCATATTGAAAAGAAAAATGTCAGAGGAACAATAACAAGAAATAATTCTGTTAAAATTAAAGACGGCAAAAAGCTTGTTTCATATTTTGATTTTGAGCTGGATGAACTGAATAAATGTCTTTTTGTTGAAAAACCATTGGAAAATGATATAACAAAAGAAATTACATTTAATGAACTTCGCCCTGGGGAATTTAGGGTTTACAAGATGGTTTAAAATACATAAATAAATTAAAACCCTAAAATCTGGCAAAATAAAATAGGTTTTAGGGTTTTAATTTATAAATTTTTATAGTTCATCAACTAATTTTGAATCAGATTCCATATTAGATTTCAGTGTCTGGCGAACGATGTCTGCTTGAGTGTCCAGCATTTTGCAAATTGTTTCGATGTTTCTTACCTTATCTTCTAAAATTACATCGGCATTATTTGTGATGTTGCCTGTAATGTTTTGATAGGCTGATAAGGCAGCAGAACCTGTCCCTTGCATTAAGTTACCTGCAACAATTGCACCTAAACCAAATTCACCTGCATATGGGGCTATTGCTTGTAAAATACCGCCCCAACCTGAAACTAAGCCTGCAATAGGTAGAAGTATATTTTGACCAAAACCAAAGCCTGATTTTGCACCGGCTGCATATGATGCGCTATTTAGTGCTGCAATTCCGGCTGCTGATACCGCATAACCTGTTGCCATACCCGCAGCTCCACCTGTGGGCGCACCTTCTGTTCCAAAGCCTAGTGAAATTCCTGCAGCACCTGATGGAAAACCTGGGTAGCTTGATAAACCTGAAACACCAAAAGAATTTGTTCCTGAATCATAGTATGATTTTGAAGCATAAGTAGGTGACCAATATGAAGTTCCGGGGATGTTCATCATAGATGAACCGCCTAAGGTTGTCATAAAGGTTGAAGGTGAAAACAAGTTGGCCAATTGCCATAAAAATCCGCCTGCTGTTCCAAAACCTGCACCGGTTGCAGTTGAACCTGAAACGGTTAAATCCCTTAATCTATCATAGGTTTCATATAATTCAGCTTTTGCAGCGGAACTTGCTCCGCCATATCTGTTTGCGATTGTTAATTCATGGTCATTTTTGTAAGACATAATTACCTCAATATATAGTTTATTAGATAGTTGAGAGAAATTCTATAATGTATTTTATTGATTTTTTAATGTTTTTATTTAAAAAGTCAAGAAAATTTAGCGAACCTTGTTTTCTTCGCCTTTGATTAGTCTTACAATATTTTCTCTATGCAGCCAAACAATATATATAGCTGCAATTGCGCAATATATAATATAGCCTATAGGGTTTTTAAAAAGATACATTAAAAATGGTGATAAAATTAAAGCTATGATTGAACCTAGGGAAACATATTTTGAAATATAAGTTATAACTCCCCAAATAGCTGCAATTGAAAGCCCAACAAGAGGATTTAAGGCTAGAATTGTCCCTACTCCTGAAGCAACTGATTTTCCGCCTTTGAATTGTAAAAATATCGGCTTAGAATGTCCTATAATTACAAAAATTGCGCTTGTAACTGCGTAAACTCCATAAGTATCAACAGTAAACATTTTAGCTAAAATAACCGGCAGTGCTCCTTTTAGAGCGTCCAGAAGCATTACAATGAAAAACCATTTTTTACCTAGAACTCTTTTTACATTTGTTGCACCGGTTGAGCCTGAGCCTATTGTTCTAATATCTTTATCTGTTTTTAATTTTACAATTATATAGCCTGTTGGAATTGAACCGACTAAATATGCAATAATTGCAAACGCTAAAATGTATAAAAAGTTCATTATTTATCTCCTTTTTGTCTATATGAAACCACTATTGGTGTACCTTTGAAACCAAAGTTTTCTCTTAATTTTTTTGATAAATATCTTTTATAGTGGTCTTGGATTAAGTCTTTGTTATTAATGAAAATAACAAAAGTTGGAGGATTATTTTTTGCTTGGGTTGAATAATAAATTCTAAGAGTTTTACCTTTAATTGATGAAGGCGGATTTAGATTATATGCTTCATTTATAACTTTATTTAAAAGACCTGTTGAAATTCTTTTTTCTCTTTCTTTTTGAACTTCAATAGCTGTTTTAAAAATATTATCCAGCCTTTGACCTGTTTTTGCGCTTATAAAGATTTTTTGCGCATAATTTAAAAATGGTGCATCTTTTTCAATTTCTTCTTCAAATTTATGGGTTTGAACATTTTTAATCAAATCCCATTTATTGAAAGCTAAAATTAGACCGCAACCGGCTTCCTCGCATATGCTTGCAATTTTTTTGTCTTGATCAGATAAGCCTTCGGCGCTATCAATGACCAAAAGTGCAACATCGCATTCCCTTATTGCCCTTATAGCTCTATCAACCGCAAACATTTCAACGCCGTAGTCTACTTTTGATTTTTTTCTAATACCTGCTGTGTCAACAAGCCTAAAAACTTTATCTTCAAAGATTATTTCTTCATCAATGCTATCTCTTGTAGTACCTGAAACATTGCTAACTATGGCTCTTTGTTTTTTTAAGAGATTGTTTAAAATAGAGCTTTTTCCTGCATTTGGTTTTCCGACTATTGCGATTTTTATAGCTGTATCATTTTCGTTTTCTTCAATTTCTTCAATTTTTATGTCTTTTGTGATTATGTCTAATAAATCACCAACTCCGCCATCACCATGGAGTGCTGACAGTAGATGCATTTCACTAAAACCAAGCGCCCAAAATTCATTAGCTAAATCCTTTTGAGCTTTAGAGTCAACTTTATTTATAACAAGCAAAACTTCTTTTTTGACTTGTCTTAGTTTATTGGCTATATCGTAATCGTATGGATTTAGACCTGTTTTTGCGTCAACAATGAACAAAATTAAATCAGCCTCTTCAATTGCCAAATCAACTTGTGCATTGATATTTTTAACAAATTCATCTTCATTGCCTTCGACAATGCCGCCTGTGTCAATTAAAATAAAATTTTTATCTTGCCAAGAGGCGTTGATATAGATTCTGTCTCTTGTGATGTTTGGCATATCATCAACAATAGAGAGTCTTTTGCCTGCAATTCTGTTTACAAGGGTAGATTTTCCGACGTTGGGACGTCCTATAACAGCTATTACTTTTTCTTTCATAAAAAAATTATAATATAAAAAGGAATATTTTGTAATTACATGGCAATTTTTTATATTGAGAGGGTTTATAGTTTATGGTATAATGTATGTGTAGTGTGTGCTTAAAGGGAGGTAATTATGATACAACCTATTAAAGCAATTGCAAATAGAACTATGATGTCTAATCCTATTGCAGTTAATCCTCAAATGGCATACAAAAATAATACAAATTTTGCATTCCGTGGGGAAAAATTGAATATCAATTGCAATGACTGTCGTTCTTTATCAAGAAATGGTCAAAAATTAGATATTATGGCATAATTTGCGCTATTATACTAAAAGCGAGAGTTTCAACTCTCGCTTTTTTATTTGAATTATTTTGCATTTAGAAAAGTTTGAACGTTTGTTGTCATACTTTCTTCTTTGATTTTCCATCCTGAGTTAGTTTTTGTGAAGATAAAGTAGCAATCAAGTCCTGTTTTATCATTTCTTGGTATTCTTTTTGCGCTAACTTTATAGTCTTTATCTAATTTTTCAACTTTTTTATTTGTGTATGTGTTTTTGTATTTTACTGTTTTAGCTAGCACTGCGTGTTGTTTTAATTCTTTTACATATCTGTCAAAAGGAATAACAACAATTTTTTGTCCGCCTTGCTTTCTATTAACCACACGAACAATTTTGGCATTATTAACATAATAATTTGCTAAATTTTCTGAATATGAATTTGCGTCATTTACATATCTGTTAAAGGTGTTTAAAACTTCTGTTTTATCGTCATTTGCAAGTGCAATTGTTGCGCTTATTATCATCATAGATAAAATTAACAGTAACTTTTTCATTTTAATTCCCCATCTATATAATTTACGTAAATGTATTATAGCATAGATTTTTTTATTTTTTATTGAATAAAAGTTGAATATAATTTTTTTCCCGAGCGGTAAATTTTTAGTTAAAATGTACCAATTTTGTATTAAAATTTCCCGAGCGGTAAAAATTTATATAAAAGTTAATGTTTTTTTATGATTTTTTCCCGAGCGGTAAAAAAAATAATTGCTTTTTTTTAAAAAATAAGGTAAATTTTTTACCGATAGGTAAAAATGATAATAGATGATACAAAAAAATTAGGAATAATAATTAAAGAGGCTCGAAAAAGCCAAAAATTAACTCAGGCTGACTTAGCGCTTGCGGCAAACGTTGGGATAAGATTTCTTGTTGATTTAGAAAATGGTAAATCAACAGCGCAAATTGGAAAAGTGATTGATGTTTGCCTTGCGCTTGGGCTTAAAATTGATATCCAATCTTCTTTTGTGATAGTTTAGAAAGGTAAATTTTGAGCAATTCTTTAGATGTTTTTTTAAATGATAAATTAATAGGTAAATTAAGTAAAGATAATAATGGCGGCATTACTTTCCAATATTTAAAAAACGCTAATAGAATTTTATCTTTAAGTTTGCCTATTCAAGATGAACCTTTTGAAAATAAGGCTTGCAGAGGGTTTTTTAATGGGCTTTTGCCTGAGAGTGAACATACCAGAATTGCAATTGGAAAGAAATATGGAATTAATCCAAAAAATGATTTTTCAATTTTAAAAGCTATAGGCTATGATTGTGCCGGCGCTGTTTCTTTTTTTGACAGCGATGATGGTGAGTTATCAAAAAAATATTTAAAAGATAGCTACGAATTGGATTATAAAGTTTTGTCTGATGATGAGCTTGAAAAATATATTATTGAACTACCTAAAAAACCACTTTATACTCCCTACAAAGATATGAGATTATCTTTGGCTGGTGCACAAGATAAGACATCGGTTATATTTATTGATAATAAAATTGCAATACCAAAAAACAACACTCCCACAACTCATATTCTAAAACCAATGATATATGGCTTAGATGAAACAATTGAAAATGAATATATTTGTTTAAAATCGGCGCAAAAATTAGGAATAAAAGTTCCTAATATTGAAATTGGGCAAGTGAATAATTTAAAATATTTTTTAATTGAAAGATATGACAGAGAAATCATTGATAATAAAATAAAAAGAATACACCAAGAAGATTTTTGCCAAGCGTCAAACATAATAAGTGCTTATAAATATCAAGCTGAAGGCGGCGTTGATTTTAGGCAATGTTTTGAAATTTTAAGAAAAACAATTTTCCCTGCTAAGGCAATAAATCAATTTTTAGAATTAATGGTTTTTAATTATTTAATTGGCAATAATGATGCTCATGGCAAGAATTTTTCTATTTTGCATTATGATAATGGTAATATCAGTTTAGCTTGTGCTTATGATATTTTATGTTCTCAAGTTTATCCTCAAATGACTAAAAAAATGGCTATGAAAATAGGAGGATATTATGAACATGATAAAATTCTGCTAAGACATTTTGAAAGATTGGCAGAAGAAAATAATATTAATTTTACATTTTTAAAAAAGATTATAAAAAATCAATGTGAAAAACTTCCTGATATTGTTGATGAAGTTATAAATCAATTTCCAAATAATATCGGAAAAGATATTTTAGCTGTGGTTGAAAAAAATTCTAAAAGATTATTAAGAGGATTTTAATATTTAGATTTGAGGTAAAATATACTCTAAATCAATAATATTTAAATCTTTACAAGTTGTTTTTCCAAGAACTTTAAATTGTGATTTTGAAGGAAAACGATATTCTTGATTTGCGCCAATTAGCTTTGCTCCTTTTGGGGCTTTTATTCTAAGAAAAGTTTTACTTCCATATTGACTAGCTAAAGAAAAATCCCAAGTAGTGCATATTGGTGCCCAATCTGGTGTTATGATAGAGCCTGGTTTGGAATTCATAATTAAATCTGCAAAATTATTTTGGTTGGCCCAATCGCAATCAACTTTATCTGCGTGTATACCTCTCCATAATACGCAATCACCTTTAAGTGCTGGAGCATCAGCCAAATCTTTATATTGCTTATCTATAAGAGATAGTATCTCTGTTTGTTTTTTTGATATATACGACTCAGGTGTTGGGTATTTTTCTAAAAAACGAGCTATATATTTTTCTGAATTAAATTCTGGCGAAATATGGTCTTGGTAATCTTCTAATATTAGTGCTATTCTTTCTTTTGAAAGTTCGCCATTCCATTGAAGTTCTCGTAATTCGAATTTTTTATCATATGCAAAGATATGATGTCCTGCAGGACCACTACCTTCAAGTGGACCATGGCTAATGTTTTCAGAGATTTCATAATACTGATATTCTCCACTAACATCGTCTCTTATTTCTAGAACGTGTGTTATTATGCCTTCTGGGGGAGTATCATCTGAAACGAAACTTACTTGATATGGATTTTCTTTGCTCCCTAATTTTGCTTCCTGAATAATTTTATTATTTTTGATGGTTTCTACCTCAGGTTTAACCTCAGGTTTAACTTCTAGCTCAGGTTTAACCTCAGGTTTAGCTTCTGGCTCAGGTTTAACCTCAGGTTTAACTTCTGGCTTAACCTCTGGCTTAACTTCTACCTCTGGTTTAACCTCAGGTTTAACTTCTGGCTTAACCTCTGGCTTAACTTCTACCTCTGGTTTAACCTCTGGCTTAACTTCTACCTCTGGTTTAACCTCTGGCTTAACCTCTGGCTTAACCTCTGGCTTAACTTCTGCTTCTGGTTTAACCTCTGGCTTAACTTCTTGATTTTTAGATTTGCTTTCATTATTTTTAGTGCTTATCAATGTTTTTAGATTGTTAATTGCCTTGCCTGATATAAAAGTTGTTGCTGTTTTTCTGATTTGCGATGGTGCAGATGTAAAGCATTTTATAGATGCTTGAATACAATTCATTCCTTTGGTTTCAATTCCGGCAGTCTTTAGTGCTCCTTTAGCACCTGTAATCGAGCCAGCCACTGCAACGCTACCCATGCCTATTCCCTGCCATGCAGCGCGAGCTTGATCATCGGTTGTGGCATTGGCTGCTTGATAAGCGCTTTTTCCAAGTTGAACGCTTCCGCCTATAATACCGGCTGCAACTAATATTGGCGCTAAAGCACCGCCTGAAGCTGCCATTATTAATCCGCCAGCTACAATTGAACCTACCCCTATTAAAAAGTTTTTAGGAGATGCAAGCATGGTCGTAATTGGTGTAATTACACCTTTTGTAAAATTTATAATTTTTTCTTTTGTTGAAATTTTGCCGTCATCAGCTATATATTTGTTATCTGTGGATAATTCGAATTTGTCTGCATTAAGATTTTTTGCATTAAAATTTGGTGCAGTTGTATTGTTTTGTATTTTAGCTGAATTTGTTTTTTGTAATTGATTATTCAAATAAAGCTGGTTGGCGCTACTTAAGTTAATTTTTTGCATAATTTTCCTGAGTACTGTTTTATATATTAAATAAAAACAAATTGTAGGAAAAAATTGCTTTTAACCTACTTTTTTCTTAAATAACTTTCAATAAACCCATCAATTTCACCATTCATTACAGAATCAACATTTGCCGTTTCAAAATTTGTTCTGTGGTCTTTAACCATTTTATAAGGATGAAAAACATAACTTCTTATTTGAGAGCCAAAGTTAGC